>NZ_JAPWAR010000009.1:0-114956 GCF_041433025.1 Prevotella sp. 20925_1_30
GTTTAGAGCAAAATAAGAACGAAATAACAGCTATTTTAATCAATGAAGTAATGAGAAAAAATCAAGTAAAGAAGAGTTATTCTGCACCAGAGTGTATGATAATTCAGGTAAGCGAAACCACTTATTTGATGGACACGTCCTTTCCGACTACCCAGCATAAGAAGGCTCACAAGGCTGCTGGTCCATCAGCTCCTGCCAAAGAGTCAGGCTTATGGAATGATGAAGACTTAGAAGATGAGAGCGCATCTTCATGGGAAGACTAACAGAGAGTTATTAACAAAGAGAACAAAGAAAATGAAGAAAACAATGAAACAACATTTATTCACATCACAACTAAAGTCCTTGGCACTTGTATTCGGCATAGCCTTGGCTTTTGCATCCTGTGCTAACGAGGATGTAGCACAGAACCCAACGAACCCCAATGAGGATAACGATAAGAACCTAACCACTTTCGTAGCAGGTGATGAGGCAAAGACCCGCACATCATTGGATTATAACACTAGCGATTTCTCTTGGGAGGCAGGTGACTATATCTACGTAAAGGATGATAATAATGTATTGCGGAAGAGTAGTAATGCTCCAACCAGCAAAGTAGCATCTTTTAAGTATAAAGTGCCAGGCAAGTTTACTGCAAGTAGTAGTTATAAGGTTTATTACTTGGGTAAGAACAGTAGCGGCAGCTCTGTAAGTATCTCCACCGCCCAGAGCCAGACAGCTCCAGACAACACCGAGCATTTCGGCACAGCAGGCGACTATGGTACTGCTACCGCTACAAAGGTGACAGGTAAAAATCAGTTTGCATTCGAGTTAGAGCACCAGCCAGCTTACTTAGTTTTCCAGCCTTACATAAGCAACACTGTCCTACATGACTGCTACTTAACAAAGGTGGAGGTAAGCTCCGACAACGATATTGCTGAGACCTACACCGTCAATACAACTACAGGTGCTTTAGATGCTTCAGCAGTTACAGGTGGTGATAAAATTGTCTTAACCACAACTGGCAGCGGCAGCTATAGCAACGGTTTCCCACTGACCAACAACGCAGCCAGCGTAACTACTAACGGTGCATACATGGTGATTAAGCCAGGAACTCATACCTTAAGAGTGCGTTACTGGGTAAAAGATTTAGTAACACAAGTAGAAGGTACTATCACTAAGTTGCTTCCTTCAACTGCTTACGCTTCAAATACTTACTACGACATGACTGCTAACCTTAACGTAAAGGATTACGACGGAACAAAGTACTACATGTGGGATGCACAGCAGAATTATTGGGCAGGTCACGAATGGAATAGCGCCAGCCCATGGCAGCCAACGCTTACGACACAGCCAGCCAATTCAAATTACGCTCAGAACAACACTGATTTACGTTACTACCACGAGGGCAGCGGTGCGTTTCAGGCTACCCAGACATGCGCCACTCTCCCCAACGCTAACGAGATGTCTTGGTACTGCATGTATGGTGATCCTCGTTGGGATGGAGATGAATTATGGACTACTATGGGTCATTTATATAAAGGTGGTATGTGGTTTAAGAAGAAGTCAGTATTACAAGTCGAGCATCATTACGACACCGAGAAATCTGCCGACGGTACAACCGACCTGCGTACAACATGGAAGAGCTACAACAACAACAATAGTAGTATCAACTCCGGTCTCCCTTCCGTAGCCGATGCAGGCAACTACTTCTACCTGCCCGCCTTGGGTTACTACGGCGCTGGTCAGCTGACCAGCGTTGGCAGCTACGGCTGGTGTTGGTCGTCGAGTGCTACCCCGTGGCGCAGCGACTACGCGTACAGCCTGGACTTCCTCAGTGGTCGCGTCCGCGTGCACTACAGCAGCCGCGCCTTCGGGTTCTGGGTAGAGGCGTTTCAGTAGTCCTCGCGATTGTTCGTAGACTATTTTGTACCCAACGAATGGGTAGAGTTATACCCAGCGAAGAAGTACGATCGTACCCAGCGAATGGGTAGGGGGCTACCCAACGGGCAGGGTACGATGCTACCCAGCAGCTGGGTACAAGGCTACCCAACCGCTGGGTATAAAATACATGAAAAAGACATCAAAATGATGTTGATATATTAATCTAATGTTTAATTAAAAACCAAATCAAAATGATTGAATTCAAAGTTGCGCCTCGTAAGGCGACAATGGGAAAAATGAAGGGTAAAACGGTGTATATCGCTGTACCGAAAGGTCAACAAAAGATCTCACCCGAAATGGTGTTGGAACGCATTGTTCGTGAAACCTCATTGACGGAAGGTGATGCTCGTAATGTGATTATTACGCTGCGTAACCTTATCTTGGACTGTGCACGCATGGGAACAGGCTTAGACCTCGGTGACATCTTCTCTTTGCGTGTGAACGTGCCTTCAAAGATGGAGGAAAACGAAAAGGACGTATGTGCTAAGAGTCTTAAAGCTCCGAGGTTGACATTGACTTGGAAGAGTCCGGTGCGCAAGGCGTTAAAGGAGTTGCAGGTGGATGTGGATAATCCTGCGAGGAGGAAAAGCCTCACCCCCGCCCCCTCTCCGAATGGAGAGGGGAGTGAAGAGAACCCAGGACCGCAGGTAGGATAAAAGCCTCCCCAAAAAGCCTCCCCAAAGTTCAAGAGGATGTGGCTATTTTGACACACCCTCTTTTTCGTTGATGAACTTATACGTGCAAAACAATCTAGGAAAAACTCCTAAGCTATTTGCGAAAAGCTCTTAAGCTTTTGTGAAAAAGCTCCTAAGCTTTTTGATAAATACTAGTAACCCTTCTGTAAAAAGTATAAAGCACTCAAGGGGAAGAATCTTCTTTTCTTCTTTCATTCTCTCAATCAAAGAAGATTTAGTAACTTTGCAGACATTAAAACGCAAGTTTATGGTTAAGAAGATTTTTAAAATAATACGTTGGGTATTTGCATTGGCTTTCATATCCTCCATATTGATGGTTGTTGCTTATCGATTCATTCCTGTTTATTTCACACCTCTGATGATTGGACGTTGCTTTGAACAAATAGGCAAGGGAGAATCGATAAAACTCTATCACCATTGGATATCTTTAGACGAAATGCCAAAGTCAATGCCTGTTGCTGTGATGGCTAGCGAAGATCAGCGTTTCTTGACACACCATGGTTTCGACTATCAAGCTATTGAGCAGGCGGCAGAAGAGCACCTTAAAAAGGGAAAGAAGTTACGGGGTGGCTCAACAATCTCACAACAAACAGCTAAGAATGTGTTCTTATGGCAAGGACGTTCGTGGTTAAGAAAGGGACTTGAAGTTTATTTCACTTTCTTGATAGAGACACTTTGGGGTAAACAACGTATTATGGAAGTTTACTTAAATTCTATTGAGATGGGTGATGGTATATATGGAGTACAGGCTTGCGCAGAACAGAACTTCGGTATGGAGGCAATGCAATTAAATCGTCGTGATTGTGCGTTGATAGCAGCAACGTTGCCTAATCCTCGTCGGTTCTCTTCAAAGAATCCTGGACCTTATATGCTGAAGCGAGTTAAGCAGATAGAGCATCAAATGACTTTCATCCCTGCTTTCCCTGAAGAACATTAGACTTTTAGGGGTGAAGGTTGTAATTGTTTATTCACTTAGAGTTACTTTATATCACATCATATAGTTATAAATGACAGATCAAGAGAGAGAGGAACAAATCCTTGCTACATTAAATACTAGTCAGCGCGAAGCCGTAGAATATTGCACTGGTCCTTCTTTAGTCATTGCAGGTGCTGGGTCGGGGAAGACAAGAGTTCTAACTTATAAGATTGCTTACCTACTGAGTAGAGGGCTGAAGCCTTGGAATATTCTTGCGCTAACTTTTACCAATAAGGCAGCAAGAGAAATGAAAGAACGTATAGCACAAGTCACATCTTTAAGGGATGCTCGACAGCTATATATGGGTACGTTCCACTCTATCTTTGCTCGAATCCTTCGAAGAGAAGGGGAGGTGATTGGTTTCAATGGTAACTTTACCATTTATGATGAAGCAGACTCCCGTTCATTACTAAAGAATATTATCAAAGCCTTGGATCTCAATGATAAGATTTATAAGCCAGCGACGGTACATAATGTGATATCCAATGCAAAGAATCATCTGATAACTGCCTCTGAATATGCAGAAGATCGTGCTGCAATAGAACGAGATAGAAGTGCAAAGATGCCAGCTATTAGTATGATTTACAAGGCGTATGAAGCGAGGTGTAGACAGGCTAATGCAATGGACTTTGATGATATCCTACTTTATACTTATATCCTCTTCCGAGATCATCAAGAAGTTAGGAATAGGTATGGAAAGCAGTTTGAATACATTTTAGTTGATGAGTACCAAGACACAAACTATGCTCAGGTGAGTATTATTAGTCAGTTGGCAGAGATACATAGACGTGTCTGTGTGGTTGGAGATGATTATCAGAGTATTTATTCCTTTCGTGGTGCAAATATTGATAATATCCTTGACTTTAAGAATAAGTTTGATGAGGCTAAGCTCTTTAAGTTAGAGCGTAATTATCGTTCAACTCAACTTATCGTACAAGCTGCTAATTCGCTGATGAAGCACAATGAACGCCAAATCCCCAAGAATGTCTATTCAAAGGAAGATGAAGGGGATAAGGTTTTGTACAAACCTTGTTACAGTGATCGTGAAGAGGCAATGGTAGTTGCAAAAGAGCTGAAGCGTATTAAGCACATGGATGATTGTGATTACAGCAACTTTGCCATCCTGTATCGTACAAATGCACAGAGCCGCGCCTTTGAGGATGAGTTTCGTAATCAAGGCATTCCTTATAAGATTATAGGTGGACTCTCTTTCTATCAACGCAAGGAAATTAAAGACATCATTGCTTATTTCCGATTAGTGACTAATCCTAATGACGAAGAAGCATTCAGGCGCATCATTAATTATCCAACACGTGGTATTGGAGATGCGACAGTAAAGAAGATTATTGATTGTGCACAAATGAATGGAGTTTCATTATGGGAAACCATCATGGACCCCGTTACTCATGGGCTGAATGTGAATAAAGGTACGATGACCAAGCTCTTTACCTTTAGAGCATTGATTAGCGAATTTATTAAGGATGTTGCACAAACAGATGCTTATATGCTCGGTTGTAAGATTATAGAAGAAAGCGGTATAAAGGCTGATTTGATGTTAGGGAGTGAGCCAGAAGACTTGGCACGTAGAGAGAACTTAGCAGAGTTCATGTCTGCTTTGCAAGGTTTTGTTGATACTAATCGTGAAGAGGGGAGAGAAGAGAATGTTTATTTGACGGATTACTTACAGGAGGTTGCACTCTATACTGATGCAGACAAAGAGGATGATAATGCGCCGAAAGTAACATTAATGACAATCCATGCGGCAAAGGGATTGGAGTTTCCAACTGTCTTTGTTGTAGGATTGGAAGAAAATATATTTCCTAGTCCAATGTCATCTGACTCAAAGAGAGGACTTGAGGAAGAACGTCGCCTTCTTTATGTTGCAATTACACGTGCAGAGCGTCATTGTATTTTGACAAATGCAAAGAATAGATTTCGCTTTGGAACGATGCAAATAGATTCTCCTAGTCGATTCTTGAGAGACATTGATGCTTCGTTACTTCATGTGGAGGATAGTGCTTCAGGGTTATTGGGAGAGAATCGTCGCAGATTACCTTGGGATGAAGATGCTAACGAGGGCTTTAGTAGTAATTGGAGAACTCGTTCGAATGATAACTTCCGTGAATACGAGCCTAATAAAGCCTATACGGGTAGTCGACCTTGGGGACAAGAGTATCATCAGTTAGGTTCTCGATATCAAAACTCTAATCCAGTCGCCAGTCAATTTAGAGCAGATCCTAAACCGAAGATAACAGAGCGCAAACGTCCTGAAGAAACTGTTGATCCATTGTCCGTACGTACTAAGCAGAGATTACTTGCTGAGGGCGGTAATTTTAAAAGGTTATCTTCTGCTATGACAAATGGTGGTCGTACAATGCCTTCTACAGGAAATAGCAATGCTACATCTCTAAGCGTTGGAGCAACAATAGAGCATCAGCGTTTTGGAGTAGGGGAGATAGTTAGTCTTGAAGGGACAGGCGAGAATGCCAAAGCCACAGTTGACTTTCGTAATGCTGGTAGAAAGCAACTACTTCTTAAATTTGCCAAGTTTAAGGTTATCTAATCGTGATAACTTATTGAGGTTAAACACCTCGGTATAGGACTGAGGTACCCTAAGTATAGGACCGAGGGTATCTCATAATAGAACTCAATTTTGTTTGAGGAATAACGAGTACCAAGAGTGTTTAACACTAATAAGTAAGGGTGTTAAACACTCTTCATCGTAAGTGTTTAACACCCTTTGTCAATAGTGTTTAATCTTTGCAAGCCACCTATTATCTAGTTCACCAGAGATGGTGGAGTTAGAACTAGAAGCTCTCTTCACTTTATCTCTTTAATCAAAGAGGTTTAACTTGTTTTCTCTAGCTTTTTCTAAAGAAAGGATCTTCTGTTGTTGTTCTTTATAATTAGCACGCAATTCTTCATAGCTCTTATTTAATTCCTCGCAAAATGCTGGGCATTCTGCCTCATTGAGCAAAGATGCTGCTATTGAAGGATTCACAGAAGCATCCTTTACCCAAACTACAGGAGCATCGTATAAAGGTGCTATCTTTAATGCAACATGTAACTTTGAAGTAGTAGCCCCACCCACCATGACGGGGATATGTAGACCTGCTTCTTTAAAAGCGATGACATCATTGACCATCTCATGCAAACTTGGAGTTATTAGTCCAGAAAGCCCTATCAAATCAACACATTCTTCCTTTGCTTTCTTTATAATCTTGTCAGCTGGAACCATCACGCCCATGTCAATCACTTCATAATTGTTACAAGCCATAACAACTCCAACTATGTTTTTGCCAATATCGTGAACATCACCCTTAACTGTTGCTAAAAGAACCTTACCAGCAGTAGCTTTCCCACCGACCTTCTCCTTCTCAATATAAGGTTGAAGAATAGCTACTGCATCCTTCATTGTTCGAGCAGTCTTAACTACTTGAGGGAGGAACATTTTACCTGCACCAAATAAATCTCCCACCTCATTCATGCCACGCATTAATGGTCCTTCAATAATGCTGACAGCATTAGGATACTTCTCTAATGCTTCGTGGATATCATCATTCAGATAATTTGAAATACCCTTGCGGAGAGCATATACTAATCTGTCTTCTAAAGAACCGTTACGCCATTCCTCTTGTTGGTTAGATTCCTTGCCATTTTGTTTAAGAATATCCTTTTGAGCTAGAATCTTGTTAGCAAGTTCTATTAGTTTCTCGTCTGCCCCTTCTTCTCTATCAAGTACAACGTCTTCGATAATCTTTAACTCATCTTGTGGAATGTCTGCATAGGTAATCTTTGTCGCAGGGTTTACAATTCCAAAGTCCATACCAACTTGAATGGCATGATATAAGAATACGGCGTGCATAGCCTCACGGATATAATTATTACCACGGAAACTAAATGATAGGTTGCTTACTCCTCCGCTGATGTGAGCACCAGGTAAGTTCTTCTTTATCCATTCTGTTGCACGAATAAATTCAACAGCATAATTATTATGCTCTTTCATTCCAGTGCAGATAGCGAGGATATTTGGATCAAAGATGATATCCTTTGCCTGTATTCCTACTTGCTCTGTAAGAATTTTATAAGCTCTACTCGCAATCTCTATGCGACGTTCAAAGCTAGTTGCCTGTCCTTCTTCATCGAAGCACATTACAACAACGGCAGCTCCATAACGCAAAACATCCTTCGCATGACGTATAAAGGTTTCTTCACCTTCTTTCAGAGAGATAGAATTTACGATAGATTTACCTTGTACACATTTTAATGCAGCAACAACAACATCCCAATCAGAGGAGTCGATCATTAATGGGACACGAGCAATCTCTGGTTCTGATGAAATCATGTTGACGAAATGAACCATCTCGTCTTTCGCTTCCAACAAACCATCATCCATATTAATATCGAGCACTAATGCACCATCATCAACCTGCTTGCGAGCTATTGTTAGAGCTTCCTCATAATTACGTTCTTTGATAAGTCGCAAGAACTTACGACTACCAGCAACATTACATCTTTCGCCGACATTGACAAAGGTTATCTCTGGAGTAAGTCGGAACTGCTCCAATCCTGATAGAATCATCTCTTTGGAGATAGGAGTAGGAATATGGGGCAACTTGTCTTTAACAATCTGTGTGTAGCCAGCAATGAATTCATCTGTAGTTCCACAACACCCTCCAATGATATTAACGAGTCCTTCGTCAACATAAGTTCGCATCTGTGGAACCATGACCTCAGCAGTCTCATCATATTCTCCCATTGAATTCGGTAAACCAGCATTGGGATAAATACTTATATAATAAGGTGCCTTAGATGCTAATTCTTTTATATAAGGGCGCATTTGTTCTGCTCCAAACGAACAATTTAAGCCAACAGAGAAGATAGGATAAGATGAGATAGAAGCAAGGAAAGCCTCAAGTGTTTGCCCACTTAATGTTCGACCAGATAAGTCTGTAATCGTAACTGAAAGCATAATAGGTAAATCAATGCCAACCTTTCTCATTTCTGATAACGAAGCATCAATGGCGACCTTAGCATTTAAGGTGTCAAAGATAGTTTCTATCAGAATAGCATCAATACCACCTTTTATCATTGCCTCAACTTGTTCGCTGTAAGCATTGAAGAGAGTATCGTATGTAAGGTCACGCTTAGCGGGATCACTAACATCTGGCGACATTGAACAAGTTTTATTCGTTGGGCCTATACTTCCAGCGACAAAGCGAGGCTTATTGGTTGTCGAATATTCATCAGCGCATTTACGTGCAAGTCTTGCTCCTTGCAAAGCAATATCATAAGAGAAATCCTCCATGTGATAATCAGCTTGTGATATGCGTTGAGCAGAGAAAGTGTTAGTTGAAATAATATCTGCTCCAGCCTTTAAATAACGACGATGAATATCCTCTATAATATCAGGGCGTGTAAGGTTCAACATATCATTGTTGCCCTGATAATTGAGCATTTGTAGGAGTTCAAGGTTACCACGGAAATCCATCTCCGTTAGTTTGTATCCTTGAATCATGGTACCCATAGCACCATCTAATATCAATATTCTTTCCTTTATGCTATCCCTTATCGTCATGAATTGTCTTTACTAATAATGTTTCTTTGCCCGATCCATTTCTCGTCGGTCTTCCTTTTCTTTCAATGTCTGTCGCTTATCGTATTCTTTCTTTCCCTTTGCTAAGGCAATATCAACCTTTGCACGTCCATTCTCATCAATGAATATCAGTGTTGGGATAATCGTGAAACCTGGTGTCTTTGACTCAGCCTCAAGATTACGTATTTCTTTCCGTGTTAGTAATAGTTTGCGAGGACGTTTAGCTTCATGGTTAGCATAAGATCCATAGAAATAAGGAGATATATTCATTCCCTGAACCCACATCTCACCTTTATTTATATAACAAAAGGAATCTACTAACGATGCTTTCCCTGCACGAATAGATTTAATCTCCGTTCCTGTCAGAACAATACCTGCAGTGAATGTGTCTACAAAGAAATATTCAAATGAAGCTTTCTTGTTTCTTATCTGGACTGGTGATTTCTTTCTTCTATCTTGTTGCTCTTTGTTCATTGCTCTAACTTTACAAAATTATCTATATGGTCATCAATATAAGCCGCTATCATCTCACACCAGTGCTCCTCATTAACAATAAATTCATCATCAAACTCATCGAACTCTGGCATTTGCTCATACAAAGCCATAAAATCATCATCAGAGACAACTTTCTCTATCTCTTCGTGATATTTATCATAGAACTTCTTTGTATGCTTAATATGTGTATAAAGCTCCCTAATTCCCCAATTACGCATAGCAACGGCAAATGGATTCTTAAAGATAAAGGCACCATAACCATTATATATTAATTGAATATATCCACCTTCCATTACTTCTCGATGTAGATAACTCCAACCTAACAACGTAATTTGGTCAACATTCAATTGATCCATATTATCTTGTGTCAATTGTCCGCCAATAGCTGTATTAATGGCATCAATAAATACTTGGATAAAACTATCCATACCTTCTTCTACGGCTTTACGAATATCGTTATCTTTTACTCTTACATCTATCATATCAAAGCATTTCTAATATTATGATATGCAAAGATAATATATTTTTCTTGATTACCTTCTATCGTGGAATTTATATTCCCTCGGGATATTTAAAAAAGAAAAGTCTGCTCAATTACCATGAGCAGACTTTATGATTTTATACTTGCGTATATAATTATTCCTCTACTGGAGAAAAGTCATCTTTACCTACGCCACAAAGTGGACATACCCAATCATCAGGAATATCCTCAAAAGCTGTTCCTGGTGCTATACCGCTATCTGGATCACCAACCTCAGGGTCATAGATATAACCGCAGGTCTCACATTCATACTTTTTCATAATGCTTATAATATTAAAATCTTTATTTATAAATTATCGAGCACAAAGATATAAGTTTTTTGCAATAATTACAAGATTATATAGTTAAAATTGTATATCTGTGCATTATTTCTTCCTGTATTCAGGTCTTAATTCTACCTTAGGTACTTTCAAAGTATCACCTGCTTCCATAGAATTGCAACCATTAAGCACTTGGAAATAGCCAATCATATCCGCACCTAAAGTCTTACGACTAATACTTGCCATCGTTTGTCCTTTCCGTAATACAATGACACGATCTACACCAATAATATTATAAGCACCATAACGAATGCGGGCATCATTATTCATTTCGGCATACGAATCGTCTCTTTTTTCTATTTTCTTTATTATAGTGGTATCTTTCTTATTATCTTCCTGAATGACTTTTACACCATTATCGACCTTTTTCTTTGGAGATTCCACTTGCTTTGTGGCAACTTCATTAGTAGATTTCGATAAATTAATACCGCCTGACTTTATCCATAGGAACACTCCTAAGCAAATAATAACAATAACAGCGATAACGGCTACCAATTTCAAGATGCCATTCTCTTTGTTATCGACATAACTTTCTATATCCGAATCTTGTGGCTCTTCTTTCGGAGTCTCTTTGATCTTTTTGACTTCAGTCTTTGGATGTTCAACTATAGTTTCTTCTTGACGGGGCTCATCTTTTTCTAATCTTTCTACCTTTGAATTAGGATTATTAGTTGGTTCTTCTACTATAGCTTCCTCTTTAGAATCTATTTTTTCCGCATTTGATGACTCTCCAACTTCTTCTTTCTTTTCATCCTTTGGATATTCCTCCTCTTCAACAACTTTAGGAATCTCTTTGAGTTGTTCCTCATTCTTTGTTATTGTTTCATCCTTTGGGGCAGACTCTTCTGGAGAAGATATTGTCTTTTCAGGTTCTTCTATTGTTTCTGATTTAACAGAATCTTCCACAATTTCCCTATCATTAGACTCTGTTGGAATCTTTTCCAGTTCTTTTGTATCTACGCCATCATTAATAACAACAGTTTCGAATTGTGAGAAAGGCTTATTTACCAATTCTTTCATTGCGGCATCGGGAGTGAAAGAAATCTTATCATGTCCTTCAATCAAGACACGTTCTCCTGTATTCACATTGACGCTCTCACGTGGTTTAACACGTTGAACCTTGAAAGTTCCTAGACTTTTAATCTTAACTTGATTACCCTTTTTGAGTTCTTCACTGATAATTGCAAAGAAACTATCAATGAATGCAGAGCTATCAGCAGCAGAGAGATTATATTGCTTAGCCAATGCACTAGCAATAATTTGTATAACAGTTCTAGCCATTCTCTGTTCCTCCCTTTCTTACTTGACCTTTGATTGTTGCTGCAGGCTTGAAGTTTAACACCAATTTAGGGGGTACTAACATTCGTAAGCCTGTTGAAGGATTTACCATTACACGCTCTAAACGCTTCTTTACCTCGAACGTTCCAAAGCCAGAAACAGGTACTGCATCGCCTGTTTCAAATGATTTTGCCATCTGATCAATAACAGCTTTTACCATTTTCTGACTCTCGTCTTGTGTATGCCCTGTCCTTGATGCTAGTTCTGCTATGAACTCTTTATTATTCATTCAATATATCTTTTTAGAATCCAAAGAAGAAAACTTAAAATTGGATTATAAATCTTTATTCAACAACTTCACCAAATAAATCAAATTCATCAGAATCTGTAACACGAACATTATAGAATTCCCCAATATTCAACAGCTTTTTAGATGCTGGAATCAACACCTCTGGATCCACTTCTGGAGAACAATATTCCGTTCGTCCTATATAATATTCGCCTTCTTTACGATCAACAATCACTTTAAAGACTTTGCCAACCTTCTCCGCTTCTAGTTCTTCTGATATTCCTTGTTGGATTGCCATCAGTTCATCCAATCGTTGTTGTTTCACTTCTTCTGGTACATCATCCTTATAATGTGTGGCACTATAAGTTCCTTCTTCCTCAGAATAAGCAAATGCTCCCATGCGTTCAAAGCGAGCTTCAGTAACAAACTCTTTTAATTCCTTGAAATCTTCTTCTGTCTCACCTGGGAAACCAACAAGTAATGTTGTACGTAAGTGAATACCAGGTACTCGGCGTCGAATCTCTTGGATAAGATTTATGGTTTCTTGCTTGGTTACATGGCGGTGCATGCGAGTAAGCATATTGTCCGAGATATGCTGGAATGCAATATCAAGGTACTTACAAACATTATCTTTCTTTGCAATGACATCCAATAAATCAAGTGGGAACTGATTAGGATAAGCGTAATGAAGTCGGATCCATTGCACACCTTCTATATCTGCCATCCGTGATATAAGCTCTGTAATATGGTGCTTTCCATCAAGATCCACCCCATAATAAGTAAGTTCCTGCTCTATAATCTGGAACTCTTTTACCCCCTGTTTAACAAGTTCCTTCACCTCATTCAATATTTCATCTATAGGACGAGAATGATGTTTACCCGTTATTAAAGGAATTGCGCAATAAGCACAATGACGATCACAGCCCTCCGCTATCTTCACATAAGCATAATGGCGTGGAGTTGTTAGGTGGCGAGTACCATCACAAGAGGGGATACTTGCCTTTCCTAAATCCGTCAATAACTGCTTATAATTAAACTTACCATAGAATTTATCTACTTCAGGCAATTCTGCTTCCAATTCATCTTTGTAACGTTGTGAGAGACATCCCATAACGTAAAGGCGATTGAGCTGACCATTCTTCTTGCGATTAATAAATTCTAGTATGGTATTTATACTCTCTTCTTTTGCAGATTCGATAAATCCACAAGTATTAATGACCGCAATTTCACCCTGCGGACGTTCTGCATCGTGTGTACAATGATAACCATTTTCTTCAAACTGCTTCATGATAATCTCAGAATCAACAAGATTCTTTGAGCAGCCCATGGTCACAATATCTATTTGATTTTTCTTCATTCGAATATAGCAAAGCCTATTACTATTTGAATAGACTATCAACAAATTGGGTCTTATCAAAGAGTTGCAAATCTTCCATTCCTTCGCCCAAACCGATATATTTTACAGGAACCTTTAACTGATCACTAATACCTATCACAACGCCTCCCTTGGCCGTTCCGTCCAATTTTGTAATTGCGAGGGATGTTATCTGTGTAACAGCAGCGAATTGACGAGCCTGTTCAAAGGCATTTTGCCCTGTACTTCCATCAAGAACTAGCAAAACTTCATGAGGTGCTTCAGGGACAACCTTCTTCATTACGTCCTTAATCTTCTTTAGCTCATTCATCAAGCCTACTTTATTATGCAATCGCCCAGCTGTATCTATAATCACAACGTCGGCACCGTTTGCTTTTGCGCTCTGCAAAGTATCAAAGGCAACACTTGCAGGATCGGCTCCCATCTGCTGTTTAATAACAGGAACTCCAACGCGGTCGCCCCATATCTGAATCTGTTCTACAGCCGCCGCACGGAATGTATCAGCCGCACCGAGATAAACTTTCTTGCCAGCTTGTTTAAATTGATAAGCAAGTTTACCTATGGTTGTCGTTTTTCCGACACCATTTACTCCAACAACAAGAATAACATATGGATGTGTATCCTCGGGTAAAGTCCATTCTACCGAATCTCCAGAATTATTTTCTGTCAGTAATTCCGTAATCTCTCCTTTCAGAATTTCATTCAATTCGCTAGTAGAAACGTATTTATCTCTTGCTACACGATCTTCGATTCGATGGATGATTTTAATCGTTGTGTCCACACCAACATCTGAAGAAACTAGAATTTCCTCCAGATTATCTAGTACTTCATCATCCACTTTCGACTTTCCTGCAACGGCACGCGCTAGCTTCGAGAAAACATTTTGCTTTGTCTTCTCAAGTCCTTTATCTAGTGTTTCTTTCTTCTTCTTGCTAAATAATCCAAATAATCCCATACTCAATTAGCTAATTTGATGTTGCAAAGATAATAAAAAAAAGGAGAACAAACAAATTAAATGGATTACTAACAGAGTGAGTAATCTCGATTAAATCGTGTATTGTAGTGTTGTGTTTGCCGAAATGGTTAGTAGTTTCTAGCTCAAACGTAATGAGTTGTTCTGTAATAATATATTATCATTTTAGTTATCTCTATTTGCGTTATTTGGAAACGTGGCTTGATTTCCTCTCAAATATGCAAATTATAGGATTGTTTTTCTATGCCATTATAAGTAAAAGATAATCAGGGAGTTATGGCTTTGATAGTTCTTTTTTATCAGAAAATACTATTGTTTTAAGTAAATTTTACCATCATTTTACTCAAAAATAGCGATGATTTCGATGAAAAATAACTATCGTTTCGAAGAAAAAGTACTATCGTTTTACCCAAAAAGTACTATCGTTTTGTCAAAAAGATACCTTCGTTTTTTAAAAATCTAATATCCGAGCTGAATTTTTCTGATTTTATTTGTTTTGTTTTTCTAGATTCGTTGCGTCAATAAACAGTATTTTGTAAACTTATATGATTGTTTGATACAAATTGATAGTAGCCATTGATATGCTATTTTCTTAGCACTTATGGACTTGTAAGTCGAATAAATTTTACTAATTGGCTATAAGAATCGTGGTAAAACAATAGTTTTTTTATACACCTTATATATTATAAGAGCGTAAGCAATAAGCCTTTGTAAGCTCATTCGGAAAGGAAGAAATCGCCTGCGGTTAGTAAGTTAATAGAACAATCGTCTATACATTCTCATGGTTTAATCGATTCCTATCATCTAAAAAGGAACTGATTTATTTTGTTTTATCTTTGAATTATAGTACTTTTGCACCAAATTAATTAGACGGATATGCAATTAAAGAAGAAGAGGTGGCATTGCCTTCCAGGGCAAGAGCCAACCGAAATGGATTTAAAGATAATGGCGTTTGAGAAACAAGGCAAGTTGGTTCCTACTCGCGATATGATAAAGACGCCTGAGCAGATAGAAGGTATCCGCAAGAGTGGAGTAGTGAATACGGGTTGTTTAGATGCCGTTGCAGAGGCCATTCATGTAGGAATGAATACGCAGGAAATAGATGATATTTGTATGCAATATTGCAAAGATCATAACGCCATTCCTGCTTGTTTGAATTATGAAGGCTATCCTAAGAGCGTTTGTACTAGTATAAATGAGGTTGTTTGCCATGGTATTCCAAAGAAGGAGGATGTTCTTCAAGAGGGCGATATCATTAATGTTGATATGACAACGATTGTAGATGGTTATTTTGCCGATGCAAGTCGTATGTTTATTGTAGGCGGTAAGACAACTCCAGAGAAGGAGCGCTTGGTTCGAGTAGCTAAAGAATGCCTTGAAATAGGTGCTGAAGCCGCAAAACCCTATTCTTTTGTTGGTGATATTGGGCATGCAATTCAAAAACACGCAGAGAAGAATGGTTATGGCGTTGTGCGTGATTTGTGTGGTCATGGCGTTGGAATTGAGTTCCACGAGCAACCAGATGTTGTTCATTATGGGCATAAAGGAACAGGAATGTTGCTAGTTCCTGGTATGGTATTTACCATAGAGCCAATGATTAATATGGGTACATGGAAGGTATTTATTGATGCTGACGACCCATATGGTTGGGAAGTAATCACAGGTGATGAGAAACCTTCAGCTCAATGGGAGCATACATTCGTTATGACCGAGCATGGACTGGAGATATTAACTCATTAAAGAAGTTTGCGAAATAATGGAAGATATTTATATATTAGGCATTGAAAGTAGTTGTGACGATACGAGCGCTGCTGTATTGAAGGATGGCATCATTCTCAGTAATGTGACCGCTTCGCAAGAAGTTCATAAGGCTTATGGCGGAGTTGTACCAGAATTAGCCTCAAGAGCACATCAACAAAATGTAGTTCCGGTAGTTGATCAAGCTTTGGTGCGTGCAGGAATAACCAAAGAGCAGCTATCTGCTGTTGCTTTTACACGTGGTCCGGGTCTTATGGGAAGCCTCTTAGTTGGTGTTAGCTTTGCAAAAGGATTTGCACGTTCCTTGAACATTCCTTTGATAGATGTCAATCATTTACAAGGACATGTTATGGCGCACTTCATAAAAGAAAGTGAAGATGACAACCATATGCCTCCTTTCCCCTTTATCTGCTTATTAGTTTCTGGTGGAAACTCACAGATTGTTAAGGTGAATGCTTACAACGATATGGAGGTTTTGGGGCAGACTATTGACGATGCTGCTGGTGAAGCTATTGATAAGTGTTCTAAGGTTATGGGATTAGGATACCCTGGTGGTCCTATAATAGATAAGCTCGCTCGTCAAGGTAACCCCTTAGCATATAAGTTTGCAGAACCCAATGTGCCAGGTTTTGATTACTCTTTCTCGGGTTTGAAGACTTCTTTCTTATATAATATGAGGAAGTGGGTTGAAGAAGAACCTAATTTTATAGAGAATCATAAAGAAGATATTGCAGCAAGTCTCGAACATGCCATTGTAGACATCCTAATGAAGAAACTTCGTTTGGCTGTTAAACAAACGGGAATTAAGCATGTTGCTGTCGCAGGTGGTGTGTCGGCTAATAATGGTTTGCGTAATGCTTTCCGTGATCATGCGGAGCGTTATGGGTGGACAATCTATATTCCGAAGTTCAGCTATACAACAGATAATGCTGCAATGATAGCAAGTGTTGGTACATTTAAATATAGAGATAAAGACTTTACTCAGATTGATGTACCAGCATTCAGTAAAGTAACCTTTAAGTAATAACAAAATAGAATACCCTATACAATAAGATTATGGATTTTGAAAGTAAGATCATTTCTCGCCAAATCGGCGATATCCTTTATGCATCTGGTTTAACTATTGGTACAGCAGAGAGCTGCACTGGTGGTCGTATTAGCGAAGCAATCATGGCAATCCCTGGTTCTTCTGATTATTATAAAGGTGGCGTTGTCGCCTATACTGACGATGTTAAAGAGAGATTATTGCATGTCTCTCACGAAACATTAGAGCAATATACAGCAGTATCAGAAGAAGTCGCTCGTGAAAT
The DNA here is from genome assembly GCF_041433025.1 of Prevotella sp. 20925_1_30. Lineage (NCBI taxonomy): Bacteria > Pseudomonadati > Bacteroidota > Bacteroidia > Bacteroidales > Prevotellaceae > Prevotella > Prevotella sp. 20925_1_30. The sequence continues at coordinate 17,527 of NZ_JAPWAR010000009.1, forward strand.
GGTGTTAGGAACGATTGATACTATTGGTGTAGACTTTGCAATTGCCTCTACGGGATATGCTGGTCCTAGTGGTGGTACAGCTGAAGCTCCAGTTGGTACAATCTGGCTTGCTTATGGAAATAAAGATGAGGTAAGAACTTTTAAGCTCACAGAAGACTTTGGACGTGATATTAATCTTGCCATAGCAACCAATAAAGCTATCCGCTTAATGCTTGATTTCCTGAATGATATGGACATAAAGTCCGAATAATACTGCAAAAAAGCTTAAAAACAGTAATTAACTTTGCTAAAGTTTTGCTCATTTGAAATCTTTTTGTAATTTTGCATCCTGTTTGGAATAGGTATCAATTAACGAATCACAAAACAAAGATAGAAATGTCTAAGATTTGTCAAATCACAGGAAAGAAGGCACAGCTAGGTTGTAATGTGTCTCACTCAAAGCACCGTACAAAGAGAAGCTTTGATGTAAACCTCTTCAGCAAGAAGTTCTACTATGTAGAAGAGAGTTGCTGGATTGAGCTGAAGATTAGTGCTGCTGGTCTTCGTCTTATTAACAAGGTAGGTCTTGATGCTGCTCTTAAGCAGGCTGTATCAAAGGGTTATGTTGACTGGAAGGACATTAAGGTAATAGGAGACTAAATATCATGGCAAAGAAAGCTAAAGGAAACAGAGTCCAAGTTATCTTGGAATGTACCGAGATGAAGAATAGCGGTATGGCTGGTACAAGCCGTTACGTGACTACAAAGAATCGTAAGAATACTCCAGAGCGTCTTGAGCTTATGAAGTATAATCCTGTTTTGAAGAAGATGACTCTTCACAAGGAGATTAAGTAAGCACGCACTGAATAGTAAAGTTAATAGTTAAAACGAATAGACTATGGCAAAGAAAGCGGTCGCTACCCTCCATGAAGGTTCTTCGGATGGTCGCGCATATTCAAAGGTAATCAAGATGGTTAAGAGCCCAAAGACGGGTGCTTATATTTTTGATGAGCAGATGGTTCCTAATGAGGACGTCAAAGAATTCTTTAAGAATTAATTCTTATAAAGATATAAATAAAGAAGGTTGTAGATTTATTCTACAACCTTTTTTTGTTTAATCTTATTTACTTCAATAATGAATGAAAAAGTGAGGACTACATAAATAAATGTAGTCCTCACTTCTTATAATTGGTTGTCGTTTTAAATTGACTTGTAACCTTTCGTACTATTGCGAGCAAGCAGATCTTTAAGGTTCAGTTCTTTATTACCATTAGCTTCGTAAGCCTCTCTCATCTCTTCTTCCCCTTCAGCTTCAGCTTCAGAGTGAGTGAATGTAATACTTCTGTTTTTAAGTTCTGCGATTGCCCAAGCTATCAATGCAATAGCAAGTAGTGCAACCAGTCCTATCATTGGAGTTGTCATAATTGATTTGTTTTAATTTTCTAATGCAAAAGTACATTAAGTTTCGGAAAGCACCAAATAATCTATAGCTTTTCAGTAACTTTGCAGCATTAAACCAAAAGGATAGAGATACGATTGACTTTAAGATAAGAGATCGTATAAAGTCTCAGTTACTTTATGCTGCCAGCTGTATTGACATTGGGATGTACTAAAACATAATATGACAATGAAGAGAATCTTTTTATGTTCATCGTTTGCAGATGTTGCTTCAATCCTATTGGAGTTTGTTCCCACTCCATTGGAGGGTAAGACTATTGCATTTATCCCTACGGCTAGTATTCATGATGATTACACACAATATGTATATGATGCCAAAGCTGCTCTCGTTTCTCTTGGACTTATCATTAAGGACTTAGAGATTACACAATATAGCACGACAGAGATAGAAGGAATCTTAAATGATTGTGATTATATATATGTTTCGGGTGGTAATACATTCTTTCTCATGCAAGAATTAAGAAGAACTGGCACAGACAAGTTACTAATTGATCAAATAGAGAATGGTAAACTATATATAGGTGAATCAGCAGGAACAATGATACTTGCTTCTAATATAGAATACGCCAAAGATATGGATAATCATCTTGAACAAACACCTGGTTTTACAGACTTTAGTGGGCTCGGGGTCATAGACTTTTATCCTATCGTCCATTACAACAGTTTTCCTTTCGTGGAAGCTACAAAGAAAGTTATTCAAAAGAACAAACATCTATCCTTGAAGATTATAACTAATAAGCAAGCGATTACGATAATAGACGATAAAGTAAGTATAAAAGAGAATAAGTAGAATCGGTAAAGACTTATGGTCTACGCTACAAAATTCTATAAACCATATTATAATAGAATGACAAGAAAAGAAAGATATGATTATGTACTAAGTTACTTTCGAAAGCATACTGGTCATGTGACAACTGAACTTAACTTTGGCTCAGCATTTCAATTGCTTTGTGCCACATTGCTTTCTGCTCAATGCACAGATAAAAGGATTAATGCGATTACACCAGAATTATTCCGACATTATCCAGATGCTAAGACGATGGCTAAGGCAAGTGTTGAGGATGTCTTTGAATATGTTAAGAGTGTTTCTTATCCTAATTCAAAGGCAACGCATTTGGTAGATATGTCAAGGATGTTGGTTGAGAAGTTTAACGGGGAAGTTCCTTCTACTCCAGACGAGCTTACACAGTTACCAGGTGTTGGACGCAAAACCGCCAATGTGATACAAGCAGTTTGGTTTGGAAAGCCCACCTTAGCTGTAGATACGCATGTTTATCGTGTTAGTCATCGGTTGGGCTTAGTACCGTCAACAGCGAATACTCCACGTAAGGTTGAGGATTATCTGATGAAGAACATTCCAACGGAAGAGGTTTCTGATGCACATCATTGGATATTACTTCATGGGCGTTATGTTTGTAAGAGTGCTAAGGCAGATTGTGAACATTGTCCTTTTGATGAGATATGTCCAAAGTTGATGAAAGATAGCAAGTTGTAAATCATTTATTAGTAGTTAAGGGGGAGAACAAAAGATTATGAACACAAAGAAGATCATGCACTTCCTGAAGGGAATTGCTGCAAATAACAATAGAGAATGGTTTCAAGAACATAAGGCAGAATATGATGCTGTAAAGGATGATTTTGAAAAAGGTGTAGAGCAGATAATAGCCCAACTATCCACCTTTGATGATGAAATTGCTCATCTTACAGCGAAAGATTGTACTTATCGTTTCTATCGTGATATACGTTTCTCACCCGATAAGAGTCCATACAAACGTCACTTAGGAGCTTACATCTGTGGACATGGTAGAAAGGCATTGCGTGGTGGATATTATATCCATCTCCAACCTGGTAACTGTTTAATTGCAGTAGGTTGTTATTGGTTGCCAACGAATATCCTAACATCATGTCGTAATGAGATTATGGCAAATATAGATGAATGGCGAAAGGATGTTGAGAATGACGAATTTATTAGTCTATTTGGACGTCCTAACCAGGGGGAATGGAGTGATGATAAAGTAAGTGAGAAAGGTTTTGGACTAACAGCTTTAAAGACAGCTCCTAAGGGCTTCCCTAAAGATTATGAGTATTTACACTATTTACGTATGAAAGATTATTGTTGTTGGGTATCCGTTCCTGATGACTTCTTTAATGGTGATAGTTGGCACAAAGAGCTAGAACACATCTGCAAGACTGGTAAACCAATGATGGACTTTATCAATACTGTTGTTGATGATTACGAGTAATTTTATCTATCGATAATCATAAAAAGAGATATAAGAAAGTATTTACTTACTTATATCTCTTTTTCTTTCTATCTGTTTAAACAGACTTACAATAGTTCTTCTATCTGCTTAGCAATATTCTCAATCTTCTCTGTTGGTTCAAAGCGTGCAACGACTTGTCCTTTCTTATTAATAAGGAACTTAGTGAAATTCCATTTAATATCCGCTTTTTCCTTATAATCAGGATCAGTTTCTGAAAGCATTTTGTCAAGGATAGGGTAGAGTTCATGTGATTCATCCCAACCAGCGAAGCCCTTTTGTTCCTTCAAGAATTTGAAAAGTGGATCAGCGTCATCACCATTTACTTTCACCTTCTTGAACCTAGGGAATTCCGTCCCATAATTTAGTTTGCAGAACTCATGAATACTTTCATCAGTACCAGGAGCTTGCTGTCCGAACTGGTTACATGGGAAGTCAAGAACCTCAAAGCCCTTTGCATGGTATTTCTCATAAAGTGCTTCCAGTTGGTCATAGGTTGGTGTGAAGCCGCATTTGGTCGCTGTATTAACAATTAGCAGTACCTCGTTGGCATACTCTTTCAATGATACTTCCTTACCTTTTCTGTCCTTGACAGAGAATTCATAAACTGTTCTCATTTCTTGTTTGTTTTATCTTCTGCTTTTAATAAGAAACTAAATTATTATGTGTTGCAAATGTACTAATTTTATTTGTTTCTCCCTGCATTGTTTAAAAGTTTTTATGCCTAATTCGCTAAAACGTGTCGATATATGTCCAGAAAGGATGATAGGGATTTCCCTATTACCAAATAGTGTATTTACATTAAGATTATTAGTTAATTGCTGTACTTTTGCATCAAACAAGTAACAGAAACTATAATATTAAAAGATAAGCTTATGAAACGAGTTGCGAAATTATTCTTAGCCCTTGCAGTAGTTGCAAGTCCTATGCTTTTTACAAGTTGTGATGACTATGATGATAATGGTTATTACTATTACAACGATTTAGTTAGTAGTGCAGTACGCAATTATCGTTATGATTATCCTAATGGTTCCGACTATTACACAGCTTATAACTGGTTCTATGTTCATTATCCAGAAGCCTATACCAATGAGTTTTATGCTTTCATGGATGCTATAGGCAGTAGCCGTAATGCTTATTGGAACAGCTATAATAACGGCAATTATAACTGGAATAACAATTACAATAACCAGTACAATTCCTCCAATAATCAACTAGTTGCAGAGGCTCAAACACTAACAGGTGAATGGGAAGGCGACATTATTTATGAGTACACTAATGACAAAACTCACCAGCGTGTGCGCGATCAATTTACAGCTAACATGAAGTTCTTCCAGTATGACTCTTCTACAAGTTCTTTAAGTGGTAATGGTGTTGAAGTTGATACTAACTCAAAGGGTGAAACACAAACGCTTAACTTCTCATGGTATGTGAACAATGATGGTAACATTTATATCAAATATACCAAGACAGGTACTATATTCGTATTGGATAAGAATAAAGGAAATGACGGCTTCCACTTAGGTTACGAACAGGGTAAAGGTTATGACACCTTCTTCGGTACAGGTTATAGTACAAATACCACAGACGTTCTCAAACTCGATCTTGCACGTCAGAGACCAGCTTCTGCTAAGGCTAGCACACTCTCTACAAGAGTTGCAAGTCAATACACCTCATTTGGTAAGGCTACTCAGAACGATTTTGCTAAGTTCAAGACAGATGCAGTTAGTCGTCTACACGAGAGATAATAGCAGTAGAATCGCTTTTCTATAGCTTCATATATATTAATTAGAATCCCTCTAACTGAGAAGTTAGAGGGATTCTTTGCTTCAATAAATTGTTATAATTGTTTGATACACTTTCTTTTATGACTATTTTTTTGTACCTTTGCAGCCGTTTGACTTCATTGTTGGAATGGAATCATACGTATGATTGGAAGTGAAATGAAGAAAAGTATTCAATTTTTAAAGGATTGGACCTTACCTGTATCGATAGCCACTGGTGCAGTATTATATCTCCTCTTTGCGTTTATCCCTGCATTGGACAACGCATCGAGCATCCTTGCTCCAGTCTTCAATGCTATCCTTCCCTTATTTATGTTCCTTGTCCTTTATGTTACCTTCTGTAAGGTTGATTACCATAAACTACTTCCCGTGAAGTGGCACCTGTGGGTAGGACTCTTCCAAATAGTTAGCGTAATTGTCATAGTTGGATGGATCATGTACTTCCACGCTACGGGTAAAGTTTTAATTCTTTTAGAAGCTATACTCACCTGTATTATAGGACCTTGCGCCTCAGCTGCAGCCGTCGTTACACAGAAAATTGGAGGTGACTTGACAGAGATGGTTACTTACACTTTCATTTCAAATTTCATTTGCGCTATTCTTATTCCAATTTGTTTCCCTTTGATAGAAACGAACATGGGCTTTACTTTTACTGGTGCCTTCTTGCTCATTCTTAATAAAGTGAGTTTAGTGCTAATCGTACCAATGCTATTGGCATATATTACAAAGCACTGGCACTTGTTACGCCCCCTCTATAGATGGATTATTAATGTGAATGATCTAAGTTATTATCTCTGGTGTGCGTCCTTACTGATTGTTTCTGGAACAACCGTTAAGAATATTGTCCATGCTAATGTAAGTGTTTCTTTCCTCTTACTCATAGCTATTTCGAGTTTGGTACTATGTTTGTTACAATTTATAGCAGGGAAATCAATAGGAGCCTTCTTCCATAATGCAGTCAATTCTGGACAAGCTTTAGGTCAGAAGAATACAACCTTTGCCATTTGGATAGCCAACACTTATCTTAATCCGCTCTCTACAGTAGGACCAGGATGTTATATCCTTTGGCAGAACATTATTAACAGCGTTGAAATTTGGCATTACTCAAAGTCAAAGAAACGCACTAATTAAAATATATTTTGTTGTGAAAAGTATTAAGTATTTAATAGCATTTATTTGTTTACTTTCCGTGCAAGTTATGAAAGCACAGAAAGGTATCGTAGACAACACAAACATTGATCAAGCAATGCGAACCAGGATGGATATTCAACCTGATGAAATGCCCAGCCAGTCTATAAGCCAGAAGCCAATAGAAGACGTGAGTGAAATGTCTTTAGAAGCGAAGCCCGTTTCTTCCGTTCAGTCAACAATGCATATTGCTAATTCTCGCAATCAAGTTGTTTTGCTAATTGGTGATTCAATGGTCGATGGGTTAGGTGCTCGTTTTAATGATTACGCAGTAAAGAATGGCTTTGAATTTCACTCAGTAGTATGGTATGGTAGTACCACACGTAATTGGGCAAATACACAAGACCTTCAATACCAAATTGAGAAGTTCCGTCCAACCTATGTAATCATAAGTCTTGGAACAAATGATTTGGGCTATTATGACTTTACTAGACGTTCAGAGGCTATCCAAACCATCTTAGATCGTGTTGGCAATATCCCTTACGTATGGGTTGGACCATTATCATGGCGTAAGATAAAGAATAGAAACATTGTAAATGTAATTCGTGAGCGTACTGGTGCTGAACGTTTCTTTGATAGCAGTTCTATAGTTGCCGCTCGTATAGATGGTATTCATCCTACTCGGCAAGGTGCAACACAATGGGTAGACAAGATAGTAGAATGGATGGGGAAACCAGAACTTAACGCTAATCCTATAGAAATGGATAAACCCGACTTCACGACAACCTTTCGTCACGATGAGAAGCATGGTATGAGTTATCATGGCAGACGCTAATGAGTTCTCATAATATAAAACTTATTCTATCAACAATAAGCAAAGGGACTCCTTAGAGTTCCTTTATTTTTTGTTTTCATCTATTTAAAGTAATACTTTAAAAGTACTTATAGTAATAGTATATTTATATTGCTATAAAAGATTGTATATCAATATTATATATTCTTTACTTAACTTATTATTTCTCTTAAATCAGTGGGATTTAAATAAGCGAATTATTCTCTAACTTAAAGTACGATTGACGTTTAACTTAAAGTACAATCGTTGTTTAACTTAAAGTACGATTGTTGTTTAACTTGAAGTACGATTGTTGTTTAACTTGAAGTATGATAGACTTACAACAGCGTAGGAATCGTAGTCCCATTACATAATCCCCGATAGCTAACCTTTATTTATGCACATTTTATTTTGTAATGTGCCAATAAGTATGTACCTTTGCGCACATATTGAAGTAATGTGCAATGGAACAGATTTCGAGTTTTAATGAACTAGTAGAGAAGAGTATCATAAAGTTCTGGGACATGGATGCTCTTACAGATTACAAGGGTAAGACCCTTCAGTATCATGATGTTGCCAGAAAGATTGAAAAGCTACATATCATGTTTGAAGCGAGTGGTGTACAGAAAGGCGATAAGATAGCTTTATGTGGACGCAACTCCTCGGCTTGGGCGGCTTCTTTCTTAGCCGTGTTGACCTATGGTGCAGTAGCTGTACCCATCTTGCATGAGTTTATGCCCGAACAAATACATAATATTGTAAACCATTCGGATGCTAAACTTTTATTTGTTGGCGACGTTGTTGTAACCCAGATTGATGCTACAAAGATGCCGAAGCTGGAAGGTATTATTTATATTCCAGATTACTCCTTAGTAGTGAGCCGTACGGAGAAACTAACCTATGCTCGCGAACATCTGAATGAGGAGTTTGGACGCCGTTACCCAAAGTATTTCCGTCCTGAGCATGTACATTACTATCGTGAGCAAAGCCCCGATGAATTGGCGTTAATTAACTACACAAGTGGTACTACAGGTCGCTCGAAAGGAGTAATGCTTCCTTATCGTTCCTTGTGGAGCAATGCAGACTTTGCTAAACATGTACTTGGAGATGTTGTCAAACCAGGAAGTAATGTTATAAGCATACTCCCAATGGCACACATGTACGGCATGTCCTTTGAGTTCATTTATGAGTTCCTTTCAGGTGTCCATGTATATTACCTTACACGTATACCTTCGCCAGCTATAATCTCTCAAGCATTACAAGAAGTAAAGCCTATCATTATGATAGCTGTACCCCTTGTGATTGAAAAGATTATCCGCAAGAAAGTCTTCCCTAAGATTCAGAACAACAAGATGCGTTTGCTACTGAACATGCCTGTTATAAACAAGAAAGTTCGTGCAAAGATACGTGAGCAGGTTTATCAAGCATTCGGTGGTAATTTGTATGAAATTATCATCGGTGGAGCTGCACTTAATGGAGAGATCGAGAACTTCTTACGCATGATAGAGTTCCCTTATACTGTTGGCTATGGAGCTACAGAATGTGGGCCAATCATTTGCTATCGTGATTGGCATACCTTTGCAAAAGGATCGTGCGGGCAGGCTGCACTTCATCAAGAGGTGCGCATAGATAGTCCTGATCCTGCTAATGTAGCTGGTGAGATTCTTACTAAGGGACCTAATGTTCTGTTGGGTTATTATAAGAATGAGGAAGATACTGCACGTACCATTGATAAGGAGGGTTGGTTCCACACAGGAGATCTCGGATTAATGGACGAGGATGGTAATGTATTTATAAAGGGACGTTCCAAGAACTTACTGCTTGGTAGTAACGGACAGAATATCTATCCTGAAGAGATAGAGGATAAGTTGAACTCCTTGGCACTGGTAAGTGAATGTTTGGTTATTCAGAAGGGCGAGAAACTCATAGCTTTGGTTTATCCAGACTATGACGAAGCACAGAATCTTGGACTTAATGCGGAGGATATCAAGAATATAATGGAAGAAAACCGCACACAGTTGAATACCATCGTACCAGCTTATTGTAAGGTGGCAGAGATTCGTGTTCAAGAAGAAGAGTTTGAGAAAACCCCGAAGAAGTCTATTAAACGTTATCTCTATACTGAATAAGATAAGTTTAAACATTTATAGCACCTAAGGTGCTAATGACATAAGCCTTAGAGTAGGAGTGTGTCAATCATATAAATAAGGGCAAATATCCCTGCCTATTTGTAGAATCATTGATTCATTGAATAGACGAGGATATTTGTCTTTATATGTATTTCTTACCTATTTAAATTTACGTAGAATCACTTCGCTAATTACCTTTTTTAAGGATGAAAACATAGACGTTAACCTATTTCAATTAAAAAAGTCTTTAAAAACCAACACTAAGTTTTTATTTAATATAATTTAGATACAAATATTCGCCCTATCCGCTTTTATGTTGTACTTTTGTGACTCGTTGAATGATACATAAGAATACAATATAAATTGTGAGATAATGGTGGAATCTATTGATATTAGAGAGTTAAATGAGAGAATCGAACGGCAGAGTTCTTTTGTGACAGACCTTACAACTGGAATGAATCAAATAATAGTTGGCCAAAAGCATCTAATTGATTCGTTACTTATATCTTTACTTAGTGATGGTCACATCCTATTAGAGGGTGTCCCTGGTCTAGCAAAGACACTTGCTATCAAGACGCTATCACAGCTCATTGATGTGCGTTATAGTCGTATTCAGTTCACTCCAGATTTGTTGCCTGCTGATGTTATTGGTACACAAATCTATTCGCAAAAGGACGAAACCTTCCACGTAAAGAAAGGACCTATCTTCTCTAACTTTATACTTGCTGATGAGATTAACCGTGCGCCTGCAAAGGTTCAAAGTGCACTATTGGAAGCAATGCAAGAACATCAAGTTACCATTGGTGAGTCTACATTCACCTTGCCTGATCCTTTCCTTGTTATGGCAACACAGAATCCAATAGAGCAAGAGGGTACTTATATGTTGCCAGAAGCACAGGTGGATCGATTCATGTTGAAGGTTGTTCTTGATTATCCAACATTAGATGAAGAGAAACTTGTCGTTCGAATGAATCTACAAGGCAATGCTCCTGTAATTCGCCCTGTTATTGGTACTAAAGAAATCCTTGAAGCAAGAAAGGTTGTTGAGGATGTTTACTTGGATGACAAGATTATGCAGTATATTACTGATATCGTCTTTGCTACAAGATACCCTGAACGCTATCAATTAGCTGACTTGAAAGAGATGATAACCTTTGGTGGTAGTCCACGTGCAAGTATCAATCTTGCCAGAGCTAGCCGTGCATACGCCTTTATCAAGCACCGTGGCTATGTAGTACCAGAAGATGTACGTGCTGTCGCACATGATGTTCTTCGTCACAGAATTGGTTTATCATACGAGGCAGAAGCTGCTAACTTAACTACAGAGACAATCGTTAGTGAGATAATTAACAAGGTGCAAGTACCTTAATGATTCTCGTTTCATTGTTAAGTGTATTGTAAGAAAAGATAGTTTTCATCATTGTATATGGATACAACTGAGTTACTAAAGAAAGTACGTAAAATAGAGATTAAAGCTCTAGGCTTAAGCCAGAATATATTTGCTGGTCAATATCATTCTGTCTTTAAGGGTAGAGGTATGGCATTTTCTGAAGTACGCGAGTATCAGTATGGCGATGATGTTCGTGATATTGATTGGAATGTTACGGGTCGCTTTCATCGTCCTTACATAAAAGTCTTTGAAGAAGAACGCGAACTGACTGTAATGTTGGTGATAGATGTGAGTGGTTCTTTAGATTTCGGTACCGCTGGACAACTTAAACGTGAATGTGTGACGGAGATTGCTGCTACATTAGCATTCTCGGCTATTCAAAACAATGATAAGATTGGTGTTATCTTCTTTTCTGATCACGTTGAGAAGTATATCCCACCCAAGAAGGGTAGGAAACATATTCTTTATTTAATTAGAGAGATGTTGACATTTACGCCAAATAGTAAGAAGACAGATGTTGGAGTAGGACTGGAATATCTTAATAAGGTTGTCAAACGTCGTTGTACAGCTTTTGTAATTAGCGATTTCTATACGAGGAAGGATTTTAGTCAGGAATTACGTATCACAAATAGAAAACATGACGTTGTTGCCATTCAAGTATATGACCCACGTGCAAAGGTAATGCCTGATGTCGGTTTGCTGAAAGTTATTGATGCAGAGACAGGACATGAGATGTATGTTGATACACATGATATTCGTGTTCGAAAGGCCCACAATACCTATTGGGAAGAGCGTGAACAGCGATTGCATGATACTTTAACGCAAAGTCACGTTGATAGTGTGGCTATAGCTACTAATGACGATTATGTCAAGATGTTGATAACGTTATTTTTAAAGAGAAGACGATGAAAAGGTTTTTGGTGATAATAGCGTTATTATCTATAGTTGGTGTCAGCTATGCACAGATAAATGTTAGAGCTAGTATTGATTCTACTCATATATTAATAGGTGGAAGAACTAGTTATAGTATTGTCGTAGATGTTCCCCGTGGTACAAAGGTTTCCTTTCCTAAACAGATTGTGCCGAAAGAGTATGCACAAGACGTGGAAGTGTTAAAGGTGAATCGTAGTGTTACGGATTCTTCTAATCATCAGTTGAATAAACGTACCTATGTGTTGACGGCATGGAATGCAAAGCATTATACCATTCCTGCACAGAAGGTTGTTATTAATGGTAAGACGAGTTTGACGAAAGCCGTTAGCTTTGATGTTCGTTCTATTCCTGTTGATACGGTCAAGAATACTCCAATGCCACCTGATGATATTCAGCAGGTTAGCCTTACTTTTGCAGAGTGGCTTCCCGTCATTCTAATTGGATTGTTGATTCTCATACTTTTAGGGCTTGCTTATTATCTCTATAAGTCATTAAGTAGACGTAAGGTTAGTAAGAAGGAGCGTGTATTATCTTCTTATGAACAAGCACTAAATGAGTTGGAAGAGATTCGCTCACAAATAAAGTCTTATTCAGATCAAAAGACCTATTATACGCATGTAACTGATGTCTTGAGAAGATATATCTCTAAGCGTTATAAGTTTAATGCTTTGGAGATGACTTCTTCTGAAATCTTGGATAAACTACATGATGAATGTAAAGAGACAGATATTAAAGAGTTAGAAGAAATTTTCAATACAGTAGATCTCGTAAAGTTTGCTAAATACCAAACGGGTGAAAATGATAAGAACTACTATTTCGATAATGTAGTACGTTTCATAGAAACGACAAAGAAAGATGATATTGTTCCAATAGTTGACAAGACTGAGGAGACAAGGAGTCAGCGTACTCGTAAAATTATCAAGTTGGCTATCATATTATTATTAGTTTGTTCTGTGGCTCTGTTCATATATTTCGTGTCAGAGATTATAGGACTTCTAGTGTAATGTAAATTGATGTAGAAATGGAATTTGCCAATAGTGGATACCTTCTTTTACTTATCTTGTTAATACCTTATTTATTATGGTATTTCCTTTGTGGTAAAGGTAAGGAACCAACCATAAAGATGAGCGATACATTCGCTTATCAACATATCTCAAAGAGTTGGAGGATTCGGATGATCCATCTTCCAATGTTTCTGCGTTGTCTAGTTTATACTTTGGTGGTCATTGTGTTAGCACGCCCACAAACGTATAACTCCTGGGATAATAAGGATGCTGAAGGAATTGATATCATGTTGACGATGGATATTTCAGCAAGTATGTTGACAGAAGATGTGTTCCCTAATCGTATAGAAGTGGCAAAAGAAGTGGCTTCAGATTTTATTAGTGGACGCCCTAATGATAACATCGGTCTGACGATATTTGCAGGAGAGGCTTTCACACAATGTCCAATGACAGTCGACCATGCCGCTTTATTAAATCTTCTTCATAATGTACGTACAGATTTAGTAGTGAAAGGATTAATACAGGATGGAACAGCTATTGGTATGGGACTTGCTAATTCGGTTAGTCGTCTAAAAGACTCGAAAGCAAAGAGTAAGGTTATCATTCTGTTGACTGATGGTAGTAATAATGTCGGTTCTATCTCTCCAATGACAGCTGCGTCTATAGCTAAGAAATATGGTATAAGAATCTATACTATAGGTTTGGGTAAGGAGTCAGAAGGAGATTTAGGAGCAATAGACTATAAGACATTACAAAATATAGCTGTATCAACAAATGGAGAGTTTTATAGAGCGCAAAGCCAAGCTGAACTTTCCAAGATTTATCAAGATATTGATAAATTAGAGAAGACGAAATTGAGAGTAAAAGCTTATAGTCATTTGCATGAGGCTTATATGCCCTTTGCATGGCTGGCATTGTTCCTCTTCTGTTTAGATTTACTATTACTTCTGACGGTTTTTAGAAGATTACCATAAGTGATTTGCCTATATATAATAAGGTGAATAACTTATTTAATGTGATAAATGAAGAATGTTTAGATTTGATAATCCTACATATTTATGGTTGTTATTGCTGATACCTCTATTAGCAATGATTTATCTATATTCTCTTCGCCAAAATAAACGTAGACTTAAACGATTTGGTTCGCTAAAGTTAATGCATCAATTATCTCCAATGGCAAGTCCAAGAAGGAAGTTGATAAAGTTTGTTTTGGCAGAATTAATATTGACATTGCTTATATTGATAGTAGCTCGTCCACAGATTGGTAATAAGATCGCAAATAATACAAGTAGAGAGGGCATCGAAGTTATTATAGCGCTTGATATTAGTAACTCTATGTTGGCTACAGATGTTGTACCTTCACGTTTAGATAAGAGTAAACTTATGGTTGAGGGACTCATGAATAAGTTTACGAAGAACAAACTAGGTTTAATCGTTTTTGCGGGCGACGCTTTTGTTCAACTACCGATAACGAGTGATTATGTTTCGGCAAAGATGTTCTTGGATAATATAAATCCTTCATTAATCGGAACACAAGGAACAGACATAGGTAAAGCGATTAACTTAGCTATGCATAGTTTTACACCTAATACTCAAACAGGTAAAGCGATTGTTGTCATTACAGATGGTGAAGATAATGAGGGAGGTGCAGAAGCTATGGCAAAACAAGCGCAAGAAAAGGGTATTAAGGTGTTTATACTTGGTATAGGTTCTACACAAGGAACTACCATTCCAATGCCTAATGGTGAGGACTTGAGAGATTCCAATGGTAATATTGTTAAGACACATCTCAATGAAGAAATGTGTAAGAAAATAGCAGATGCAGGGCACGGAGTATATATACACGTAGATAATAGTAGTGTTGCTGATGCCCTTCTGGAGAGAGAACTTGGAAAACTTCAAAAGGGAGAGATAAATAATGTTGTATATAGTGATTATGATGAGCAATTCCAGGCGTTTGCACTACTTGCCGTCTTATCACTCATCATTGATGTCTTTATTCTAGAAAGAAAGAGAAAGTATTAAATAAGTATATGTTTAAGCGGCTTTATTTTATAGTATGTCTTTTGATGATATCGTTTGTTACGCTTAATGCTCAAACGAGTAATCAGTTAATTAGGAAAGGAAATAAGAACTTTTCCTCAAAGAACTATGCACAAGCTGAGGTCTTTTATCGTAAGGCTATCGATAAGGAACCTAATAATGCTATTGGCAATTATAATTTAGCTAGATGTTTACAGGCGCAACATAAGAATGCAGAAGCAAAAAAGATTTACGAGAAAGCGGCTAAATTAGAAACAGATCCTATTCGCCAGGCTAGTAGCTATAATAATCTTGGTACTATTTATCAAGGAGAGAAAAACTATAGTAAGGCTATTGATTATTATAAGAAGGCAATGCGTGATAACCCTTCTCATAATAATGCACGTTATAACTTCGAGTTATGTCAACGTCAGCAGAAGAAACAGAATAATAAGAAGAACTCTGGTGGGTCTAAAAATAATCAGAATAAAAACAAACAAAATAAGAATCAATCGAACAAAGATAATAAACAGAAGAAGAAGGATAATTCTCAGCAAAAGCCTCAAAACAATAATAATGATATGAGCAAGAGTAATGCTGAACAATTATTGAATGCGGCTATGCAACAGGAAAAAGAGACTCAAAAGAGGCTGGCAAAGGCAATGCAACAACCTTCAGATAAAAAACTTGATAAAAATTGGTAACTATTAGAAATATGAAACGATATATATTTTTACTTTTCATACTTTTATGTACGCTTGGAATGAAGGCACAATATGTTCGTGTCGTAGCTCCTAAGCATGTATCAGTGGGAGAGGAGTTCCAAGTTGAATATACAGTATATACTCAGGATGTTCGTAGATTTCAGTTAGGTAGATTATCTAATGGACTTGAGAAAGTATATGGACCTGCAACATCCTCTCAGTCTAATTATCAGTTTATTAATGGTCATGCTAGTAGTTCCTCTACAGTCACGTTTGCGTATGTCTTTGTGGCTACAAAAAAGGGTAACCTCGGGATAGGACCAGCGAAGATTGTAGTTAATGGTCAAGAGATTGCATCTACGCCTGTAAGAATTAATGCATCTGGTAATGCAAAGGGAGCTTATGCTTCTTCAAAGGGAAGTTACAATGACGTTCAAGATGATCCACGTTCTTCCTCCTCACACATTAGCTCTAAAGATTTATTCATTAAGGTTTCTGCAAATAAAACAACAGTTTACGAACAAGAACCAGTCCTTTTAACTTATAAAGTTTATACAACAAAGAATCTGCGTCAGTTAATTGGTAAAATGCCTGATTTAACGGGTTTCCACGTCCAAGAAGTTAATTTGCCACAACAAAAGACTTTCCATAAAGAGCGTGTAGGTAATCGAGTTTATAACTGTGTTACATGGAGTAAGTATGTCATGTACCCACAGATGACAGGAACTTTAAAAGTACCTGCCTTAACTTTCCATGGCTTAGTTCAAGAGAGTAATAATTTTAATCCATTTGAAGCTTTTGGTATCGATGATGGTATCACGAATATAAAGAAAGATATTCTTGCATCTGGCTTGTCGATAAAAGTTTTACCATTACCAACTCCTCCTTCTGATTTCTCTGGAGGTGTTGGTCATTTTAACCTTTCAGGGCAATTAAATAAGAAAGAAGTAAAAGCAGGTGATCCTGTTTCTATTCGTGTTGTAGTTAGTGGAGCAGGAAATCTGAAATTGATAAAACAACCTATTATTCAGATACCTAAGGGGTTTGAAAAATACGATGTGAAGATTACCGACAAGACACAATTAACAGAAAATGGAGTTGAAGGAAATATAATTTATGATCAGGTTATCGTTCCTCAACAAGAAGGAGTTGTTTCCATTCCTCCAGTTAAATTTGTTTATTATGACTTGGTTCAGCATAAGTATGTTACCCTTCAGACTTCTCCGATGGAATTGAAGGTTATGCGAGGTGATGGTAGTTCTAAAGATATTTTATCAGTAGATTTACCTAATGAAGATATTTTACCTTTGAAGGTTGGAGATAGTGCATTGGATAAGGTAGGTCATTTCTTCTTTGGTTCTATTCCATATTATATTATTCTTTTGTTACTACTTGTTAGTGGATCTATTTTAGCTTATAGATATAAGGACCGTTTCGCTCATCGTGTTGATATGGTTCTCAAGCGAGGAAAAAATGCAAGTAGGATAGCAACTTCTCGTTTGCATTCAGCCAATCTATTAAAGATGAAAGGGAGAAATATAGAGTTCTATGATGAAATCTTACAAGCACTTTGGGGCTATGTTAGTGATAAATTAAATCTCCCAGTCGAACAATTGTCACATGATAATATTAGTGAGCAATTAACGGCTATTAATGTTCCTATGGAGGTTATAGACAAGTTCATTACGGCTATAGATGAATGTGAGTATGAGCGTTATGCACCTGGAAATGAGAAAGGGAATATGCAAAAGACATTTGATGTAGCAATGGAAGCCATTTCAGAGATGGAAGAAACGATTAAAAAAGTAAAGGTTCAGAAGTCTAAGAATAATAATATTCTTTCCTTCTTGATGATAGTTTTATTAGCTCTCCCTATCCATGCCTTCTCTCAAACTAAGTCAGATGTTGACAAATTATATCAAAAGGGCAACTATGCACAAGCTGTAAAGGGATATGAAAAGTTATTGGAACAAGGCGAGTCTGCGGCTTTATACTATAATTTAGGAAATTGTTATTATCGTCTCGATAATATACCTCATGCTGTACTAGCTTATGAACGTGCCCAACGTTTGGCTCCTAGTGATGATGACATTCGTTTTAATCTTCAGTTGGCTCAATCAAAAACAATTGATAAGTTAACGCCAGAATCAGAAATGTTTTTCGTTACTTGGTATAAGACTCTTGTAAATCTATTAAGTGTAGATAGTTGGGCTTATTTGAGTCTTATTTCTCTATTTCTGGCTTTAGTATCTTTAGTGGTATATATTTTTGTAGAGAAAGAACTTCTACAGAAATTGTCAAGAGGAACACTCCCTTTATTTTTTGTCCTATTTATTCTTACCACATTTTTTGCCATCCAACAAGTATGTTTGTTAGATGCAAGTAATCATGGTATCATAATGTTACCATCTGCTGTAGTAAGAGAAACACCTGATCAAAAGTCTAAAGAGATATTCATTCTTCATGAAGGGTCTAAAGTAAAGATTACTGATCAAGGTTTGAGTAAATGGACAGGTGTTCAACTTAATAATGGACGACAAGGTTGGGTACAAACCTCTTGTATTGAAGCAATTTAATAAGTTTTATATATAAGTTTATTAGTCATTAATTTTGTATGAGTTTTGAAGCCTTACATACAATTGATAAGTGCGTACTACTTACTCTGAATGGAAGCAATAATTTGTTTCTAGACAACCTAGTCGTGACTTTGACTTCTGCCTATACGTGGATATTGTTGTATGGAGCTTTACTTTATTTAGTTATAAAAAATAATGAAAATTGGTGGAAGATAATGCTTATTGTCGGTACCATAGGAATAGGATTATTGATTGTTGATGGTGTGAATCTTGGTATTGTTAAGCCACTTGTAGCCCGACCACGTCCTCTCAATAATCCAGACTTACAGGGAATTGTTGTGGCTGTAAACCATTATATGGCTGATGGGTATAGCTTTTTCTCGTCACATACTGCTAATGCCTTTGTGATATCAGTATTCTTCTGTTTATTGGTACGTGACCGTATCTTTTCTATTTTAATGATTGCATGGAGCATTATGGTATCCCTAACACGTCCATATCTTGGTGTTCATTACCCTTCCGATGTATTTGTTGGGATGATATTTGGTTCAAGCGTCGCTGTTTTCATTTATTTTTTATACCTTCGCATTTATATTCGTTTTAGTGACAAATTACACTATATTTCGACAAAATATACGCGAACAGGTTATAGCTTTGCAGATATAGACGTTGTTATTAGTGTACTTATATTGTCATTTATTTATGCGGCTTTTCGTGCCGTCTTATCAATATAAATTAAATTATGTCTGAAGATACAAAACATATTAGCATTTCTGATTACAACTATCCACTCCCTGATGAGCGCATCGCCAAGTTTCCGTTGACAGAGCGCGACCATAGTAAGCTTTTGCTTTATAAGCATGGTGAGGTATCGGAGGACATTTTTTATAATCTTCCTGAATATTTGCCTAAGGGAGCGTTGATGGTTTTCAATAACACGAAAGTTATTCAAGCACGTATGCACTTCCGTAAGGAAACGGGAGCACTTATAGAGGTCTTCTTGATGGAGCCTGCACAGCCAACGGATTATGAGTTGATGTTTCAAACAAATCACGAGTGTGCATGGCTTTGTATGGTTGGAAATCTTAAGAAGTGGAAGGAAGGTGCATTAAAACGTGCATTTGAAATAAAAGGACAAAAACTGACGCTCACAGCGACAATGGACCGCAGCAAGGTGCAGGAGCAAGCTGGTGGAACTAATCATTGGATTCAGTTTGAGTGGGATAATTCAAATATATCATTTGCTGAAATTCTTGAAGTCGTAGGTGAATTACCTATTCCTCCATATCTTAACCGTGCTACAGAGGAAAGTGATAAAGAAACTTATCAAACCATATATTCAAAGATTAAAGGTTCAGTGGCAGCACCTACAGCTGGACTTCACTTTACCGATAAAGTACTGAAAGCTTTGGATGAGCATGGTGTTGATCGTGAGGAACTTACACTTCATGTGGGTGCTGGAACCTTCAAGCCTGTGAAGAGTCTGGAGATAGAAGGGCATAGCATGCATACGGAGTTTGTCGTTATTCGTCGTCAGACCTTAGAGAAACTACTGAAGCATAATTGCCATGCTATTGCTGTCGGAACGACAAGTGTGAGAACACTGGAAAGCCTTTATTATATGGGGGTAAAGTTAGTGTTATCTCCAAATACAATAGAGAAGGACCTTCATGTAAATCAATGGGAGCCATACGATTTACCACATAATGCAGATGGACTGGTAGAAGTGGATGGTAAGGTGATAACTGCGGAGAATTCTATTCGTCATTTACTTGCTTATTTGGATAAAGACGGATTAAATGTGTTACATTCAAGTACACAGATTATCATTGCTCCTGGTTATACTTATAAGATAGTCAAGGCACTTGTAACTAATTTTCATCAACCACAATCAACGTTGTTGCTTTTGGTGAGTGCTTTCGTAAAGGGCGATTGGCGTAAGGTTTATGATTATGCCCTCAGCCATGATTTCCGTTTCCTTAGCTATGGAGATTCTTCGTTATTGATACCATAGTATTATTCCCTCAGCGTGAGGATTTATAAAACTTATTTATTATAAGTAGACTTGGTATTTAAAAGAGGGAGGAAATGCAGCTAATTGATAAGATATTGGTTGTATTCTTTATAAACATTAAGAAGAAAAAGGATGAAAATAGGTGATAAAGTTAGATTTTTAAGTTCTACTGGTGGTGGAGTTATTGCTGGTTTCAAAGGTAAAATAGTGTTGGTTGAAGATGAAGACGGTTTTCAGATTCCAACAGTAGCCAGTGAGGTTGTTGTTGTTGAGGATGCCGCTACTGACCGTGCAAAACTGCGTATCGACCAGCAGCAACGCAAGATGGAGAAAGGCGAGGACAATCGTAGCATTAAGCAACGATTGACAGCTTCGGGAACTGAAGAAGAGGAAGTAGGAGAGGATTGGCGTGATGTTGATGCAGACATAGAACCGCATGATGACCCTTCCGTTAATTTTGAAGCTCCAGTGAGAGAACGTATTGGTGGTGATGAGTTGTCTATTTATCTTGCTTTCACACCTACCGATATAAAGAACCTCACGACTACGC
The DNA here is from genome assembly GCF_041433025.1 of Prevotella sp. 20925_1_30. Taxonomy (NCBI): domain Bacteria; kingdom Pseudomonadati; phylum Bacteroidota; class Bacteroidia; order Bacteroidales; family Prevotellaceae; genus Prevotella; species Prevotella sp. 20925_1_30. The sequence goes on from NZ_JAPWAR010000009.1 coordinate 38,290, forward strand.
ACTTCAAGTCTTATCTTGTCAATGATTCAAATTATTATGTTCATTTCTCCTACTCTTTAAAGCAGGAAGATAAGTGGGTATTGAAGGCTGTTGGCGAATTGGAACCAAATATGAAGTTGTTGATTGAGGACTTCACGCTTGCTGACCTCAACGATATGTTGCAGGGATGTGTTCAGCTTCACAGTTATAAGAAGGATAAGCCTTTCGCACTCAAGCCTACTTGTGATCTTCAGGTAAAGATTGATGCCGTGAAGTTCTATAAGCTCAATACTTTCCACGAAAGTGTCTTCTTCGAGCAGCCAGCATTGATATACACGTTGATTGAGAAGGATAAGCCTGCTCAGCACCCGATGTTGGAACCTTTAACAAGGAAAGGTGAGGACGAAGCCACAGAGAAGTTGAAGGTGGGTTATGCGTCACCAAGCCGTCTGTCAGAAGAAGAGATTGATAAGAAGACGGAGGAACTCTCCAAGCGTTATAAGTTTGAGCGTAAGAAGCCAGCAAAGCAGATTCTCAGCGATGACAAAATTATAATAGACCTTCATGCTGACGAATTGCTTGAGACAACAGCGGGTATGACAGCGGCAGATATTCTTGAATATCAATTAGATGTCTTCCGTCGTACGCTCGAACAATACAAGGCGCATCGTGGCAAGAAACTCATCTTCATTCATGGGAAGGGCGAAGGCGTATTGCGCCATGCAATCATTCATGAACTTAATTATAAATACAAACATTATTCTTACCAAGATGCTTCTTTCCGTGAATACGGCTACGGAGCTACTCAGGTAACAATTAAATAATTTTTTCATTCAATATGAAACACGGACTTATAAAGGTGGCTGCAGCTATTCCTGCAGTGAAGGTTGCAGATACAAAATTCAACCTTATAGAAACAGAAAAGCAGATTGCCATTGCTGAAGGGCAAGGCGTAGAGATTATCGTTTTCCCAGAACTTTCAATAACGGGTTACACTTGTCAAGACCTTTTCCAGCAGCAACTTCTTCTTGACGATACTGAGCAGGCTGTCATCGATCTGCTCGAATTTACTCGCCAATTAGATATCACCGTCATTGTCGGTGCGCCTGTAGCTGTGGGAGCATTGCTCCTTAATTGCGCATTGGTCATTCAACAAGGAAAACTCTTAGGCATCGTAGCAAAGACCTTCCTGCCTAACTATAGCGAGTTTTATGAGAAACGATGGTTTGCATCTTCACAAGACTTGCGCCCACAGCACATTCTCTTTGCAGGGAATAATATTCGCGTGACACCAGAGTTGCAGATTTTCCGTACGTCAGAGGGGGCTACCTTTGCCATAGAAATCTGTGAGGATGTATGGGCACCAACACCACCGAGCAATCATCTTGCCTTGGCAGGTGCAGAGATTATCTTCAACCTTTCTACCAGCGACGAACTCATCGGAAAGCATACCTACTTGAAGTCACTGCTTGCCCAGCAAAGCGCACGTACTATCAGCGGATACGTTTATAGTAGTAGTGGTTTTGGTGAGAGTACGCAGGATGTTGTCTTTGGCGGAAATGCATTGATTTTTGAGAATGGCTCACTTGTTAAGCAGTCAGAGCGTTTTCAGATTGACCCACAGTTAGTTATATCTGAAATTGATATTGAAAATTTACGTAGCGAACGTCGTACCAATAGTACCTTTGTCAACGCGCAACGTCCTGTTGCGTCAGGATTAGCTGGTGTTACTGGTCAGATTGATGAACTTGCCTTGCACGTAGATTGCTTGCCACCGCTCAAGCCTATGCGTGAGTTTACGCTGACACGCGAGTTCGACCAGCATCCTTTTATTCCTAAGACAGAGAATATGCAGGAGGCTTGCGATGAAATCTATAATATTCAGGTGAGTGGATTGGCTAAGAGGTTGGTACATACTAATTGCAAATCAGCAATTATTGGTATCAGTGGTGGACTTGATTCCACCCTTGCCCTCCTTGTCGTTGTCAAGACCTTTGATAAGCTTGGATTTGACCGTAAGGGGATTGTTGGTGTTACCATGCCAGGGTTCGGAACAACGGGCAGAACCTATAAGAATGCAATGGCACTGATGGAACATCTCGGTATCACGATTCGTGAGATTGATATTAAAGCCTCTGTTTTGCAGCATTTTAAGGATATTGGTCATGACCCAGAGGTACACGATTCTACTTATGAGAACGCACAAGCTCGTGAGCGTACGCAGATTTTGATGGATTTGAGTAATCAGATGAACGGACTTGTCATTGGTACGGGCGACCTTAGCGAACTTGCCTTGGGATGGTGTACCTATAATGGCGACCATATGAGTATGTATGCCGTAAATGCGAGTGTGCCAAAGACGCTGACGCAATATCTTGTGTGTTATGCTGCCGACACAACTAAGGATGAAAATGTACGTAAGACATTGATAGACATCGTGGAAACTCCAATCTCACCAGAGCTAAAACCTGCTGATGATAAGGGAGAAATTGCACAGAAGACAGAAGACCTTGTTGGTCCTTACGAACTTCACGATTTCTTCCTCTATTATGTTCTTCGCTGCGGTTTTCGCCCTTCAAAAATCTATTGGATGGCACAGAATGCCTTTCGTGGAGTTTATCCCGACAGCGTCATTCTCCATTGGATGCGCATTTTCTTTCGCAGGTTCTTCTCCCAGCAATTCAAGCGTTCATGCTTGCCAGACGGACCAAAGGTGGGCAGCGTGAGTCTTTCACCACGTGGCGACTGGAGAATGCCTTCTGATGCAATGTCAACCAACTGGCTCAATGAGTTGGAAGGACTGTCATGAAACGAATAATCATTCAACTTATCTTCCTACTGATTCCTCTGTGCACACCTGCGCAGGGGAATCTTCCTTTACTTCCGTTGCCTGTGCTTGAATTACTGCAATATCAGGTGCAGAAAGGGAAGCGGACGGTTGCACCTTATCTTTTCAGTAAGTATGGACTCAGACGAATTCCGACAGAGTTAGTAGCTGATGACACACGTCAGTTGTGGGGGTGGCACGTCGGTCCTAATGCTGACTTCGACCAATCAAAACAACCTTTCTACAGGCTCTTTGCAAAGAAGGATAATTCAAGCCTTGCTGTCATTGACGATAGGGGAGGAGCGTTGCAAATCGTCTTTTGGGACAAGGGATATTATCATACATTGGTGTCTGGTCTTCGGGCACATGGCTACCAGCTGCAGCATGTGAAGCCTGCGACTAATGTTCTTCGTTTTCAGCGTGAGGGCAGCTCTGTGATTGTTGATGTAACGGTGTGGTCGGATATATATATTTTAGAACTCCATAACTAAGTTTGCTATTGTAGGCTTTCTTTTACTTGGAGTAAAAGAACTACCTTATTTATTGAATGTGATAAAATATATTTACACTGTTTTGTGAGTAGTTGGGTTGGGGAATGAAACAGAGGTCTTTTAATCTTTCTTACAACTATCTCGTTCTTAGATAGTTATAGATGGCGTTAGAGAAGACGCCTAACAAGAGTTAAGAAAGGCGTTAACAACATGCTAAAAGGGCGTCTTTTAGATGGCAATAAAGGCTTAGTTCGACTGTAGTTAAGCCTTAATACATTTGGAATAGAGGAAAAATATTAACATTCTTGCTTGCTTCCTTTCTGTTTCTGTACGAAGAGGATATTTAGATTTAATAATCTATTCTATACCTAAAATGAAATAGTTATTTTAGTATTTTACGTTCATTTTCTTCGTTTTTTGTAGGATATTACTTATCTTTGTGAACTCATTAAGCAATCTTTATCAAAAACAAATCTATTTATAAATATCTTATGAGAAACGGACTACTTTTGTTGTTAATGTTATTATTTTGCTGCAGTAATGTACATGCAAAAGATGACGCAATCCCTGTTCAAGGTAGAGTACTTGACAACATGACAGGGGAAGGAATACCAGGGGCAAAAGTTTACTTGATGACATCAGACAGTGTGGTCATTGATAGTATGATTACCTATCCTGCAGAGGCTGGAGAAGATGTGGGATTCTACCGCTTTGAACACTTGACAAAAGTCGGGAATTACATCGTACGTGCAAGTGCTGAGGGGTATGAGGACGGCTATATGCACTGTGTGTTGAGGAGTAAGCGTGAGTTTTTTGTATCTGTAAAGCCTATACGATTGGCAAAGGCGCACGAATTGGCAGAAGTGACCGTAAAGGCTACAAAGGTTAAGATGGTTGTTGCGGGCGATACGATTGTTTATAATGCTGATGCTTTCAACCTTGCAGAGGGGAGCATGCTCGATGCGCTAATTAGCAAGTTGCCAGGCGCACGACTGACCAAAGATGGGCAAATATTCGTCAATGGCAAGTATATTCAAAGCCTTTTAGTCAACGGACGAGAGTTTTTCAGTGGAAACCCAAAGTTGGCATTGGAGAATCTACCTGCCTATACGGTTAATAAAATCAAGGTTTTTAACAAGTCGGGAGCAGCTTCAAAGTTGGCAGGACGTGATATGGGCGACAAGAACTATGTGATGGATGTAAAGCTGAAGAAGGAGTATGCCGTAGGCTATATGGGTAACGTTGAAGCTGGTGCAGGTTCGAACAACAGATATAAGCTACGTGGCTTAGCCATAAAGTTCTCTGACAAAGAACGCATCGGAATATTTGCCAATAGCAACAACCTTAACGACAATCAGCGAGCGGCACTCAATGGCGAGTGGAGTCCACAAGATGTAGGGAGTGGATTGCAGACGACTAAAACGGTTGGTGCTCAATATATGCGCTTTTTAGGAAATGAATTTTCTTGGTTCGACCTTAGTAGCCTTTGGAATCATACAAATACTGATGACGAATCTCTTTCTTCAAAACAAACGTTTTTATATGGTGGAGACTCTTATCAGCATAGCAGGTATAAGTCGTTAGGAAGTTCTGAAAATTGGTCAGCGGGCAGCAATTTATGTATCCAAAAAGACGAATATTATACGATTAATAACCTTTCTTTTTCATATACCCATAGTCATGGCTTAAATAATAGTAGTATTGAGACTTCTGATAATCAATCACTACTTAACCGTATGCTATCGGCAAATAGCCTTGAATCGAGGAATGTTGATTTTAATCTTCAAAATAGAAATGGTATCAGCATTATTGCTGATATGATTAGGTGGAATTTTGGAATCAATTATAACCGTAACACGCAAAAGACCTTTTCTCTACAGGATTTGACCTATCTACAGCATAGCCTTCCACGTGATTATCGTAATCAATATATAAACCGCCTTAATCAAAACCTTAAGTTATCAGCTGGTATCAGTTATACTTGGACTTTTAGAAATATTAGCTTACAACCTGAGTATAATTACGCATATTCTTATATAAAAACGGATAATCCACTCTATCGTCTTGATAAGATTTCTGGACGTGATAGCAGCTTGTTCGATAGATTGCCCTCTGCCACAAACATCTTGGCTACAGTCCTTGATAATGGGAATACTTATCACTTTACAGAATATCAAAATAGTCATCGCTTTAACTTCTGCTATAGAGATTTGCATAGTAAACTCTTGAAGTGTGAGATAAGTGTAAATCTGCCTGTTCGTATAGCTCATGCCAACCTTTATTATCAACGTATGGGACGACACGATGTGTCTCGGCAGAGTATATTCTTTGAACCTAATATATGGTTGAGGGGTAACGCATGGGAGATAAAAGCTAAGATAAATTCTGAATTACCTGACCTTACAACGATGGTTAATTATCGTGACGATAGCAATCCTATGAATATTATATTAGGCAATACGCAGCTTCGTAATATTCATTATTATGACATAGAAGGTGGTAAGACATTTGAGGGGAAGAAACATAGTCGCCTTAACATTAATATGGGTTATCATCAGACGGATAATGCTGTGGCTTATAGTCTTGTATTTGATAAACAAACAGGTGTTTCAACCGTTCAGCCCATTAGCGTAAATGGTAATTATCGCATGGATTTAGGAATAGGATATACTCGTCCGCTGGATAAAAAAGAGAAATTAAGTATTGATAATCAAGCATCTTTTAACTATAATCATAACGTTGACATGGCAATGGTACAAGGGGCTACACAAAGTCAACGAAGTATTGTAAATAACTGGAAAATAAGTGATGTCTTGAAACTTAATTATCGTCCCGATGATAACTATGAGTTCACACTTCATGGCGGAGGTACATATTATCTTATCAAGAGCCAGCGTGAGGGATTTAATAATATTCATGCAGGAGATTATAATATAGGTATGAATGCGCAAATAACTTTGCCTTGGAAACTACAATTAACAACTGACCTAACAATGTTTGCTCGCCGTGGTTATCAGCTCTCAGAAATGAATACTACCGACTGGATATGGAATGCACAACTTAGTCGCAGTTTCATAAATAAGAAACTTTTAGTTAAGTTGCAAGGCTTTGACATACTCCGTCAGCTCTCTAATACTCAATACTTAATGAACGCACAAGGAAGAACGGAAACATGGAATAATAGTATTCCACGATATGTAATGTTGTCCCTGTCATGGAGATTTAATGTAAATCCTAAAAAGAAATAAAGCCCTTGAAATAATATGTCTTGATAACATTTTTTCGTTATAAGCCCTTTGTGGTATCAAAAAATGTTCGTATCTTTACACCTTGAAAAAGTACGAAAACGGCTCAGAAAGGAAATAAAGGCTATTGTGGGCAATTTTAGCCTTATGGGGATGAGCTCGTTAAAGTGATAGAAATTTATAACAGAAAAAATATATAATGGACGAAAATCAGACAATTGATCAGGACAGAATTATGAAGATCAACATCGAGGAGGAGATGAAAAGCTCCTACATCGACTACTCAATGTCGGTGATTGTGGCACGTGCCCTCCCTGATGTTCGTGACGGTTTTAAGCCTGTTCACCGCCGTATCCTCTTCGGTATGCGCGGTATCGGTAACTTTAGCAACCAGCCTTACAAGAAGTGCGCCCGCGTTGTCGGTGAGGTACTTGGTAAGTATCACCCACATGGTGACTCTTCTGTTTACGGTGCGCTTGTGCGTATGGGGCAGGACTGGAATATGCGCTACAAGTTGGTTGATGGACAGGGTAACTTTGGTTCTGTCGATGGTGACTCTGCTGCTGCGATGCGTTATACTGAGTGCCGCCTCTCAAAGATGGGTGAGCACGTTATGGACGATATCGAGAAGGATACGGTTGACATGGTCAACAACTTCGACGATACGTTGCGCGAACCAGCTGTGATGCCTACAAAGATTCCTAACCTGCTTGTTAATGGTGGTAATGGTATTGCTGTGGGTATGGCAACAAATATTCCTACGCATAACCTTAGTGAGGTTATTGATGGATGTTGTGCTTATATTGATAATCCAGAGATATCTACTGATGGTTTGATGGAGTTTATTCCTGCTCCAGACTTCCCAACAGGTGCTTATATTTATGGTCTTCAAGGCGTTAAAGATGCCTATGAGACTGGTCGTGGCCGTGTCGTAATGCGTGCTAAGGCTGAGATTGAGAGCGATGAGAACCACGATAAGATTGTTGTGACAGAGATTCCTTACGGAGTTAACAAGCAGCAGCTTATCGAATATATCGCTGACCTCGTGAAGGAAGGAAAGTTGGAGGGTATCTCTAACGTTAATGACGAAACGGGCCGTCAGGGTATGCGTATCGTTGTTGATGTGAAGCGTGATGCCAATGCAAACGTCATTCTGAATAAGCTTTTCAAGATGACAGCATTGCAGAGTTCTTTCTCTGTAAACTGTATCGCATTGGTAGCGGGTCGTCCACGTCTGTTGAGCCTTCGTGAGTGTATTAAGTACTTTGTTGAACATCGTCATGATGTAACTATCCGTCGTGCACAATTCGACTTGAAGAAGGCACAGGAACGCGCACATATCTTAGAAGCACTGATTAAGGCTTGTGATAATATTGATGAGGTTGTACGTATTATTCGTGCCAGCAAGACACCATCAGAGGCACAAAGAAACCTCGAGAAGCGTTTTGAATTCGATGAGCTTCAATCAAGAGCAATCGTTGATATGCGTTTGTCACAGCTTACAGGTCTGCGTCTTGACCAGTTGCATCAAGAGTTTGAGGAATTGATGCAAACCATCAAGGACTTGCAGGAGATTCTTAATAACCCTGAGCGTTGTAAGGAAGTGATGAAGGAAGAGTTGCAGGAGGTTAAGGAGAAGTATGGAGATGTTCGTCGTACAGAGATTATCCCTGATGAGCATGAATTTAATGCTGAGGACTTCTATCCTAATGACCCTGTTGTTATTACTATTAGTCACCTTGGTTATATCAAGCGCACTCCACTTGCAGACTTTAAGGAGCAGGCTCGTGGTGGAGTAGGTTCTAAGGGTGCTCGTACACGTGAGAAGGACTTCACCGAATATATCTATCCAGCAACAATGCACCAGACAATGCTGTTCTTTACTCGTAAGGGACGCTGCTACTGGATGAAGTGTTATGACATCCCAGAGGGTGATAAGAATTCAAAGGGCCGTGCTATTCAGAATATGCTTTCACTTGAGCCGGGCGACTCTGTTAACGCATTCTTGCGTATTCAGGGTTTGGATGATGACGACTTCCTCGATTCTCACTATGTAGTATTTGCTACAAAGCAGGGTATCGTTAAGAAGACTTCTCTCCGTGCTTACTCACGTCCTCGTACCAATGGTGTGATTGCTATTAACATCAATGAGGGAGATGAGGTTGTAGACGTTCGTCTGACAAATGGTCATAACGAACTTATCATCGCTGACCGCAATGGTCGTGCTTGTCGTTTCGATGAGTCAAATATACGTACTATGGGCCGTGTGTCTACAGGTGTACGTGGTATGCGTTTGGACGAAGATGGTCAGGACGAAGTTGTTGGTATGATTGTTGTTAATGACCCTGTTAACGAGACGGTTATGGTAGTATCTGAGGAGGGCTACGGAAAGCGCTCACAGGTAGAGGACTACCGATTAACTAATCGTGGCGGTAAGGGTGTTAAGACGCTGAATATCACGGATAAGACTGGTAAACTTGTTGCCATCAAGAACGTTACGGATGATAACGACTTGATGATTATCAACAAGAGCGGTATTGTTATTCGTATGTCAGTTGCCGAATGCCGCGTAATGGGTCGAGCAACACAAGGTGTGCGCCTAATAAACCTCGCTAAGAAGAATGATGTCATCGCATCTGTATGTAAGGTGATGAGCTCTGAGATGGAATCACAGGTTGAGGATGATAGTCGTGAAGACCTCCCAAACACTGATGAGGATATTAAGGGAGAGGCATCATCAGTAGATAATACAGAGGTGACACCTGTTGATTTCGAGTAAACGAGTTGACGAGTTGACAAGTTGACGAGTTGCTTGTTTCAAAGCTCATAGAAACAACGGTAATCATAATTATGAATTCTGAATTATGAATTAAGAATTAACATAGGATTCTGAATTAAGAATTAACATAGAATTATAAACCTTTTAATAAAGATCACTAATATGAAGAAGTTAATGTTCGCAGCATTGATGTTACTCAGTACATCTGCTGCATTCGCTGGCGACAGCGAGCCACTGAAGGCAATCCTTAAGGCACAGAGCTACGCAGAGGCTGCTGAGCTCATTAAGGCTAACCTCGGACAGCTTACAGACAATGCTGAGAAGGCAAAGGCTTATGACAAGCTCTATCAACTTGCTATGAAAAAGGTAAGTGCAGAGCAGGGTGTTCAGCTTGAGAACCAGACTAACCAGCAAATGGGTAAGGAAGGTAACAAAGCTGTTGATGAGAAAGGTCTCTACGAGGCTGTAGGTCAGGCTTTCGATGCTGCTGAGGAGATTGTTAAGTATGACAATATGCCTAACGCAAAGGGTAAGGTTAAGCCTAAGTATACAGGTATTGCTGATGAGCTCTATCCACTCCGTGGTCAGCTTATTAATGGTGGTATCTTCTATCAGGGTGCTAAGGATGATGCAAATGCTTATAAGTATCTTGCTCGTTACGTAGACTCTGCTGATGAGCCAATGTTCTCAAAGTTTGATAAGTCTAAGGATGAAAACTTGAATGAGATTGCTTACTTCGCAACTTATTATGCTTATCAGAATAAGGATTTCAAGAAGGCAGAAAAGTATGTATCTTATGCTTTGAAGAGCAAAGATCGTGCGAAAGATGCTCAACAATTACAGCTAGCCATCTTAGGTTCACAACTCAAGACACGTCAAGATTCTTTAAATTATGCTGACAAGCTCGCTGGTATTTATGCTCAAGATCCTGAGAATGATGCAGTATTGACCACATTGACTTCTACTTATAGTGCACTTGGTATGCAAAATAAGGCTGAAGAAATCGTAAATTCAGCATTAGCAAAGAATCCTAACAGTTATGGTGCATTAGTAATGATGGGTCAGTTTGCAAGTCAAAAGAAAGACTATGAGACAGCTGCTAATTACCTTTCTAAGGCTTTGGAACAAGCAAAGGATGACAATGCAAGGATTGCTATCAATGCTTCAATTGGTCAGTGCTGGTTCTATAAGGCTCAAGAGCGTGTAGCTGCTGTTAAGGGAGTTCTTTCTCCAGCTGCTCGTGCTCAGTTTAATGAGGTATATAACAAGGCTATCTCTTATCTTGAGACAGCAAAGAAACTTGACACTCTCAAAGAGCAAAAGTCTTCATGGGCTTATCCTCTTTATGGATGCTACTACTTTGTAAAGGGTGCTCAAGCTCCTGAGACACTAGCAGCAGCTGCTGACGCTGGTGTACAATAATCAGCAGTAATAAATCCTCTCTTATGTGTAAGTTATCTTCTTAGGTAATATACATGAGAGGGGAAATTTTTTTAACTAAAATGTCATAAATGAGAAGGCTACTAACACTATTTATATGTGCGTTATTCTGCATTCAAATTGTAGAAGCACAAGATATGCATAAGCAAGCGGAGTCTTTTAATCGCCTAGCTAGGAACGCTTTTTCCAAAATAGAGAAACAATCGGATAGGGATTCTATTACCATTTTTAAGACAGTTGTTGATGGGGTAGAATATTCACTGAAATGTGATGAGTTTGATAGAATGCCTAATCGAAAAGGAAAAATCTTACCAGAGTATGAGGAGGAGAATAAGAAACGTTTGTCTATATTGCATCCAATGCTGATTGATGCAGGGAAATATTTTTATAAAAAGTCTTATTTAAAGCAAGAGGGGATTGATGCCCTGAAGCTCTATTTAGAAACTAGAAAATCGCCATTAGTAAAGGACAATGTAGACGAATCAGGGGTTGCTGCATATTATTTAGCTTATTTTTATTTGAAATCTCGTAATTTAAAGATGGCTAATGAGTATGCTGATATAGCCATGCAATATGATGAGAGTGCCCAAGCCTCAGCAGAGATAAAAGCTCAATGTATGCACGATCAAATGGTAAATGCTGAAGACTCTCTTCGTTATTTATCAGTTATACAGAGATTGTATCGTTCAGATCCAACAAATGAAACCTATTTTTCATGGATTATGAAATTTTATCAGAATCCAACTCCAAGATTTAATTTAGAAGATTTTGTAGATGATTGTTTAGAAAATAATACAAATTCTATTGTACCTTGGATTTTAAAAGGAGAGATTGCTATGCGTGCCGAACGTTGGGAAGAGGCAATAGATGCGTATAGGCAAGCGGATGAGATCGATCCTAGTAATATTCCAGTGGCTTATAATATAGGGGTATGTTTGAATAGTTTAGGGATGGTTTTACGTGATTCTGTCTTGGCAAAACGAAAGAAGGGGGAGAATGTTTCGGATAATGAGTTTATGAAAGTCTTTGCAGAGGCTCGTACCTATTTAGAACGTGTAAGGGCAAAAGATCCACGTCGAAACAAAGTTGATTGGATAGCACCGCTCTACCTAACTTATACAATACTAAATGATAAAATAAAGGCCGAGGAGTTAGAGCCTTTAGTAACAAAATATCAGAAGAGTGAAAACGATTAAGGTTCTTATATTATATATTTGTTTTGTTCTGCCATCTATGTGTTACGCACAAAAGAAACAATTACAAACAGTGCGTGACCAGATAAAGTCTGGTAAGGAACTCTCAAAAGCCGAGGGAACACTTCGTGGACTATTAGTAGATTCAACGTCAAGAAATAATCATAAGATATGGTTACTATTATGTGATGTTCTAACAAAAGAATACGAGCAAGGGAATGAAAAGCTCTATCTAAAAGAAAAATATGATACAGCTGCTTTCTTCTCAATAACGAAACGATTGTATGAGACGATGTCTAGCTTCGATTCTATTGATGCACAAGCTGATAAAAGAGGGCTGGTTCATCCTAAATACAGGGAGAAACATGCTTCGTTTTTAAATTCTATTCGCCCAAATCTATTTAATGGAGGTAGTTATTTCATCCATAAAAATGATTATAAAACAGCATTTGAGTATTATCGTGATTATTTATTATCTGCTGAGTATCCACTTTTTACCGGATATAACTATTTGCAAAGTGATGCTTTGATACCTCATGCTGCTTATTGGTCAATGTTCTGTGGTTATAAATTAGGAGATGCTGATAAGATTATGCGTTTTAAAGATTTGGCAGAACGTGATACTTCTATGCTTAATTTTGTTAAACAATATGAGGCCGAGGCTTATTGGATTCAGAAAGATACGACTATGTATGTAAAGTCGCTGCAAGAAGGGTTTAAGCAATACCCTAATTTTGCTTTTTTCTTTCCTAGGCTTGTGGAATATTATACTAAAAAAGGTGAACATGATTCTACACTTGTTATATCAGAACGAGCCTTAAAAGCTGATTCCACTAGTTTATTATTTATGTTTGCTAAGAGTACAGCTCTTCTTAACCTAGGTAGATATAATGATTGTATAAAGATTTGTAACGATATAATTAAGAGAAATGACGCTTATGTAGATGCCTATTATAACATTGGATTAGCTTACTTTAATCAAGCCATAGAAATGAATAAGGATAGGCTGCAATATAGGAGTAAGCGTGCAAAGATTATTGAGTTATATGGATTATCTCGCCCTTATATGGAGAAATTTAGGCAGTTAGCACCTGATGATAAAGGGAAATGGCTAGCACCATTATATACTATTTATTTGAATCTCAATATGGGCAAGGAATTTGATGAAATTGATAAGATAAGAAAAGAGGTTAAATATGAACAATAATAATGTTATAGATAAGCTAGGTCTCCAACTGAATGAAATGCAAAAGGCAACGGAAGAGGCTGTCCTTTATACAGGGAAAGATGTTGTCGTGATGTCACCTACGGGGTCAGGTAAGACTTATGCTTATCTGCTTCCATTGATTCAACGCCTAGACGCAAATTCTGATGAATTACAAGCTGTTGTCTTATTGCCTGGACGTGAATTAGCGCTTCAATCTGCTATGGTTTTAAAAGATATGGGAAGTGGATTAAGAGCTATGGCTTTATATGGGGGTAGACCTACGATGGATGAGCATCGAGTGCTTAGAGATGTTAAACCCCAGATTGTATTTGTAACCCCTGGTCGATTAAATGATCATTTAGATAAGAAAAATCTTAATGCAGAAACGATTAAATGGTTAGTAATTGATGAGTTTGATAAATGTCTTGAACTTGGTTTCCAGGGAGAGATGATGAGTATTCTCAATAAATTACCGAATATAGAACGACGAATCCTACTCTCAGCCACAGAGTCAGAGTCTATCCCTGCCTTTGTTTCTATGGGTAGAACCATTTATCTAGACTATAGAACGGATGATGATAATATTCCAGATAGGGTACATCTTTATACGGTCACAAGTCCAGAGAAAGATAAACTTGATTCGCTTAAACGACTTTTACTTTCGTTGGGGAATGAAAGTACAATTGTATTCTTAAATTATCGTGAATCTGTAGAGCGGGTAGCTACTTTCCTAAAAGAGAATGGCTTTATCGTGAGTTGGTACCATGGTGGTTTGGAACAAGATGAGCGTGAGGCAGCACTTTATCGTTTCTCAAATGGCTCTGTTTCTATACTTATAAGTACAGACTTAGCTTCTCGAGGATTGGATATACCTGATGTTGATAATATCATTCATTATCATATACCAGAAACAGAAGATAATTATATTCATAGAGTAGGGCGCACAGCTCGTTGGGATAAGGAAGGAAGAACTTTCTTTATTCTCGGACCAGGAGAAACGTTACCTGAATATGTTAGTAATGAGAATGAAGAATACCAACTTCCGACGAATCTTCCTAAACCTTCTTTGCCACGCATGGCTACTATATATATAGGTAAGGGGAAAAAGGATAAAATCTCCAAGATAGATATTGTAGGTTTCCTTTGCAAGAAAATAGGTTTACAATCGTCAGAAATTGGAAAGATAGATATTAAAGACAGGTATTGTTATGTAGCTATTGACCGAACAAAAGTAAAAAAGGTTATTTTGGCTTCTAAAGGACAGAAAATTAAAGGAATCAAAACAATAGTGGAAGAAGTAAGGTGATCGTTTTAACAAAACGTCACCTTCTCTTTAATTCTGTTTATTTACAAGTTTACTACAGGCGTGTAGTATTTGAAATATTTTATCTTTGTTTATTTGGAAGTACCAAAATAAAAACGTATCTTCGCACACATAAAGCCATAAGAAGTTAGAGATTTAATACTGAAGTAAGAATAATAACTATACAACTTAAGTCAAACTTAAACTAAACAGATCAGATGAAGAAGTATAACTTTAATGCGGGTCCTTGTATCCTTCCTAGAGAAGTGATTGAGAATACTGCAAAACAGATTTTGGATTTCAATGGTATTGGACTATCTTTGGCAGAAATAAGCCATAGATCAAAGGACTTCCAACCAGTAATTGATGAAGCTTCAGCTTTAGTTAAGGAACTTTTAGACGTTCCTGAAGGTTACTCCGTTCTTTTCTTGGGTGGTGGTGCCTCACTTGAGTTCCACATGATTCCAATGAATTTCCTTGTAAAAAAAGCTGGTTATCTGAATACTGGTGTTTGGGCAAAGAAAGCCATCAAGGAAGCTAAGATGTTGGGTGATGTTGTAGAAGTGGCATCTTCTGCTGATGATAATTACACTTATATTCCAAAGGGGTATGAGGTTCCAACAGATCTTGATTATCTTCACATCACGACCAATAATACCATTTATGGTACAGAACTTCACAATGATCCTGATGTTCCAGTACGTTTGATAGGTGATATGTCTTCAGACTTTTTGAGTCGTCCTGTTGATGTAGCAAAGTATGATTGTATCTATGGTGGAGCACAAAAGAACCTTTCAATGGCTGGTGTTACATTCGTTATTGTAAAGGATGACGCCTTAGGTAAGGTTGATCGTCAGATTCCAACAATGCTCGATTATCGAACACATGTAGATAAGGGCTCTATGTTTAATACTCCGCCTGTTGTACCAATCTATACAGCATTGGAAAATCTTCGTTGGGTGAAGGCTCAAGGTGGAGTAGAAGCAATGGCTAAGATTGCGAAGGAACGTGCTGATCTCCTTTATGGTGAAATCGATAGAAATAAGCTCTTCCGTGGTACTGTTAAGAATGAAGAAGATCGTTCTTACATGAATATCTGTTTCGTTCTTAATGATGAGTACAACGACCTTCAGCAAGAGTTCTTTGACTTTGCAACGGCTCGTGGAATGGTTGGTATTAAGGGACATCGCAGTGTTGGTGGTTTCCGTGCTAGCTGTTATAACGCTCAAACAATAGAAGGTGTTCAAGCTCTTGTTGATACAATGAAAGAGTTTGAAGCTCAACATTAATAACATTGTTGAATCTATAATTCATACATATCAGACTTGGCTATATATAGTCAAGTCTGAATCTAATCTTTACTAAAATTATACCTAAACATTGAAGCTATGAAGATTTTAATTGCAACTGAAAAGCCATTTGCACCTGCTGCTGTAAAGAATATAACATCAGAGTTAGAGGGTGCTGGACATGAAGTACTCCTATTAGAAAAGTATACAGATAAGGCTCAATTATTAGAAGCTGTAAAGGATGTCGATGCGATGATTGTTCGTTCTGACAAGATTACACCTGACGTATTAGATGCTGCTAATCAATTGAAGATTATCGTTCGAGCTGGTGCTGGATATGATTCTATTGATACTAAATATGCTAAGGAAAAGAATGTTGTTGTTGAGAATACTCCTGGACAGAATTCTAATGCAGTAGCGGAGCTTGTCTTTGGTATGTTGGTATATGCAATCCGAAACTTCTATAATGGCAAGTCTGGTACAGAGTTAAAGGGTAAGAAACTTGGAATACTTGCATTTGGAAACGTTGGTCGTAATGTCGCACGTATTGCAAAGGGCTTTGATATGGATGTTTATGCTTATGATGCATTCTGCCCAGCCGAGGCAATAGAAGCTGCTGGAGTTCATGCTGTAAAGACACAAAACGATTTGTTCAAGGTTTCTGACGTTTTGTCATTACATATTCCTGCTACACCAGATACTATTAAGAGTATTAATTATGAAATGGTTAATCAACTTCCGAAGAAAGCAATCTTATTGAATACCGCACGTAAAGAGGTGATTAACGAAGAAGAACTCTTAAAGTTGATGGCTGAACGTGAAGATCTTAAATTCATCACAGACATCAAACCTGATGCTGACGAAGAGTTCTTGAAATTCACTGGGCGTTACTTTTCTACACCAAAGAAGATGGGTGCACAAACAGCTGAAGCTAACTTAAATGCTGGTGTAGCAGCTGCAAAGCAAATCAATGCTTTCTTTGAGACAGGTGACACTACTTTCCAAGTAAATAAGTAAATCTCAAACAAAACAAAGAATGATAGCCTAGAATAGTAATCATAACTTCTAGGCTGTCATACTTTTATTTACCTAAAAACCTAGAATACAATGGCTATTATTAAACCGTTTAGAGGAGTTCGTCCTCCTAAGATGTTAGTTGAATCAATTGCAAGTCGTCCTTATGATGTACTAGATTCTGAAGAAGCACGCATGGAGGCGGGGGATAATGAGAAGAGTTTATATCACATTATCAAACCAGAGATTAATTTTGAATCTACTATAGATGAGTCTGACCCACGAGCTTATGATAGTGCAGTAGAGCACTTCCAGAAGTTTCAAGATAAAGGCTGGTTAGTTCAAGACGATAAGGATTGTTATTATATATATGCACAGACCATGAATGGTAAAACACAGTATGGACTTGTAGTTGGTGCCTATGTTGACGATTATCTGAATGGAAATATTAAGAAACATGAGCTAACACGCCGTGATAAAGAAGAAGATCGAATGAAGCATGTTCGTGTTTGCAATGCGAATGTAGAGCCCGTGTTCTTTGCTTATCCAGATAACAATGTATTGGACACATTGTTAAGTCGCTATGCACAAACAACTCCAGAGTATGATTTCGTTGCACCTGATGATGGATTCCGTCACCAGTTTTGGGTTGTTAGTGATAAAGCTGACATCGATACGATTACCGAAGAGTTTAAGAAGATGCCAAGCCTTTATATCGCAGACGGACATCATCGTTCAGCTGCTGCAGCTCTAGTAGGTGCAGAGAAAGCGAAGAATAACTCAGGACATAAAGGCGATGAAGAGTATAATTACTTCATGGCTGTTTGCTTCCAATCTAGTCAATTAACCATTCTAGACTATAATCGTGTAATTAAGGACTTAAATGGCATGGAAGTTGCAGAGTTCTTACAAGCATTAGAGAAGAACTTCATTGTAGAACTAAAGGGAGAGGAAGAATATCGCCCTACCAAATTACATGAGTTCTCCTTATATATTGATCACAATTGGTATAGCTTAGAGGCAAAACCAGGTACATACGATGATACCGACCCTATAGGTGTGCTTGATGTTGACATCTCTAGTCGTTTGATTCTAGACGAACTAATGGGTATCAAGGATCTCCGTTCTGATAAACGCATCGATTTCGTTGGTGGTCTACGTGGGCTTAAGGAGCTTAAACGTCGTGTTGATAGTGGAGAGATGCGTTGGGCACTAGCACTTTATCCTGTCTCTATGCAACAGATTATGGATATAGCTGATAGTGGAAAGATCATGCCACCCAAAGCTACTTGGTTTGAGCCAAAGCTACGTTCTGGTCTTGTGATTCACAAGCTAGATTAGGCGATGGTTATTATTATTGAATGGACAACGATAAATATAAAACAATAACAGAAAAAGCAATAGGTGAGGGATTTTACTCTGAAAGTCGGAGTAAGTTCCTCGCTTTTGCCCATCATGTAGACTCAGTTGAGCAAGCTTTAGAGATAGTAAAAGAGTATAGAAAGAAGTACTATAATGCGCGCCATTGCTGTTATGCTTATAGGATTGGCTTCATGGGAGAAGAATTCCGAATGAATGATGACGGGGAGCCATCATCTACTGCAGGTAAACCCATTCTAGGACAAATAGATAGCAATGGATTGACAAATACTCTTATTATTGTTGTACGTTATTTTGGTGGAGTCAAACTTGGTACAAGTGGACTAATAGTGGCTTATCGGGAAGCATCATCTGATGCTATTGCTCATTGTGACATCGAAGAAAGATTTATAGAAGAGCAGATTAAGTTTACTTTCTCCTATCCAATGATGAATGCAGTCATGAAGATAGTAAAGGATATGAATCCACGAATCATCAATCAAGTGTTTGATAATACTTGTGAACTAACCCTCTCCATTCGCAAATCTTATGCAGACGAATTGAAAACCCGTCTGAACAAATTATCTTTTGAGTAACAAATATTTATTAAAGACTATGAAGTTTCTTTTGAAAGTAATCTTATCTTGTATTGGAATACTATATTCTATCTCATTGAGTGCACAGAATAATGCAAGCGGAAGGATTGTTGATGAGCAAAGTAAGGGAATTGATGCCGCTGTAGTTATGCTAATTTCTTTACCAGATAGTATCCTTATAGAAACGACACTTACTGATGATAATGGAGACTTTCAACTTCCAGAGCAAACTGGACATTTCCTTTTATATATAAGGGCATTAGGTTATAAAGAATTTAAGAAAGATATAACAATCACCGCATCGGAGATTCTTCCAACTATCCAGTTAGAAGCAGATAATGTTGTCTTGAAAGATGTTGTCGTTACAGCTCGCAAGTCACGTCCATTAACTAGCTTATCTAATGGCAAATTACAGATAAATGTGGCACAAACTTATCTTACCGATATCGGAAATGCTTTAGATGTTTTAAAGCATTCACCCGGAATATCGGTAAATAGTAAGGGAGATATATCTTTAGCTACTCTTGGAGGAACCGCCATATACATAAATGGAAAGAAACTTATGTTACAAGGAGAAGAGCTTTCTGCTTATCTTCGCTCTCTTCCCTCATCTAAAATTACTCGCATAGAAAGTTCTACTAATCCTAATGCGAGTTTTGGTACTGATGGAGCAGGAGGAGTTATTAATATTATCTTGAAAAGCAATGAAAGAACTGGTACCTTCCTTACAACTTCACATAGTTTATCTTACTGGAAGAATATGAGACAGAACTCTGATATTTCTTTCTCCTTCAATAAAAGCAAATGGCAATTAGGTTTGAACTATAGCCATAGCTTAGGACATTATGCAATGGAGTATGGCTTTGAGAAAGTTCAAGATGGCAATAAAAGTATATCAGAAACATCTGATACAGATAAGCGAAACACTTACTCTGTAGGTGTTGATTTCTCTTGGCAACCTAATCAAAAGAATAAATTGTATTTTAATAGTACGATGAATCTGCTTGTTGGACCTGGTCTGACAGAGACAACAACACAGGTATATAATGGTACCTCTACGTTAGATGGAATCCTAAAGGCACGCAATGACTATGTAAAGCAGAAGACAATTCAATACAATAACAGTATAAACTATCTATACCAACCATCAGAGAGTCATCAGTTATCTTTTTCTGTTGATTGGACACACTTTGATGGTAAAGCTCGTTGCAAACAACCCAATGATTATTTTTCATCTAATAACATACTTATTCGTTCTGATTTATTCTATTCTCAACCTGACAAAGATATTGATATTTATGCCTTATTAGCTGACTATAAATATAAACCTAATGCACAGAATGAATGGCTAATAGGTGCTAAGACTTCATTGATAAAGAGTAATAATATCTTTCTTTTTAAAAAGAATGGGCTAATAGACTCACAACGTTCAAACAGATTTAAGTACAACGAAGACAATATTGAGACTTATGCGCAATACACACTCTCTTTGAATAAACTAGAGTTAAGTACTGGTCTACGTATGGAGTATATGTATACCAATAATAAGCTACACTCTTATGCTAACCAGTTGATAGAAGAAAATAATCGAAGGAAGTTGAATCTATTCCCCAACATGTCAGTATCTTATGCTTTCAATGATAAGAACAAAGTAGCTCTTTTATACAGTAGGCGACAAGATAAACCTCGGTATGAAGATCTAAATCCTTTTGAATATTTATTAGATGAGTTATCTTATTGGAAAGGCAATCCTTTTCTTAAGCCTCAGATAAGCAATAAGATTATACTGAATTATACATGGAATAGTTTATCTTTAAGCTTATATTATAATAAGCTAGATGATTACTTTACGTCACTTACTGATGTGTTTGAGCATAATAAGACGATAATGACAACTAAAAATATAGGCACACAACAGCAAATAGGACTAGAAGCGGTCTATTCTAAGCGTCTTACTTCATGGTGGGATATTAACTCCAACATTGGATTTTACTATTTTGATAATAAGTTGAATTACGAGAACTATAAACAAGAATATAAACGTCCATCATGTTTCTTATCCGCAAACAATAATTTTCATTTACCTTTAGGTATCGACCTAGAGCTTTCAGGACGATACTATTCAAAACGTCAAGGAGGAAGTTATGAAGTGAATAAGTCAACAGGTGGTATTGATTTAGACTTAAATAAATCATGGAATAATAATCGTTTCCGCCTCTCACTATTGGTGACAGACCTGTTACATACAGAGCGTTGGGATAGCTATGGAATAAAAGATAGCTTGAATCTATCGTCTTGGGGATATGGAGAAAGTCGGAAGATCATGTTGCGTTTCACTTATAGTATTGGTAAACAAAAGTTTGAAAAAGAAGAAAAGAATCTTGAAGAATTAAAGCGATTATAACTTCTTATTCTCTTAGAAATCTTTACTTTCGTAGTAGGTTATACTGATAGAGTTCTTACCGATTCTCAAATAACATATCATCCAAACCTAATAAAGAAGAAGCCAAATGAAGAGATTTATATTCATATTATTTCTGTTTTTAGTGACGGATACGACTATAACTCAAGCATTCAGTAGCTTTCAAAATGATTTCGTAGAAAATGAAAAGAAGGTCTACACGGTTGTTGAAGAGATGCCAAGCTTTAAAGGTAACGTTAATACTTGGTTAATATCTCACCTTCGTTTTTCCAAACGGACAATTAGAGAAGGAGTATATGGAAGAGTGATGGTAAAGTTTATTGTAAAGTCAGATGGCAGATTGTCTGATTTTAGTATTTACAGAAGCACTAACCATGAGCTTGATACGAAAGTACTTCGTGTAATGAAGAAGATGCCTAAATGGAATCCAGGAAAGCACAACGGGATTCCCGTCTCATGCTATTATATCTTGCCGATTATGCTGTGCCCAAGATATTGATTCTACATATATTATAAATAAAAACAGGAGGTAAACAACTACACGTAGTGTTTACCTCCCATTCGATTAGAGTAAAGCAACATTCACATCATGAATGGCTTAGGAATTAGCTACCGGGCCGTTTTCCTCTTCTTTCTTGTCAGACTTAGGTTTAGTCGGCTTCTCCTTCTTTCGTAGAGGATTATCCACTTCCACTTGTAGATTCTTTAAAGCCTTACTCACAGAGTGTTTCCATGTCACAACAATGCGAGGCTTTTTCAATGAGGCGACGCTTACGTCTTTCTCATTGTTTTCCATCTTGGAGTGAATAACCGTTCGAAGGGAGAAGATGTCCCCTAAATCAAGTGATCCGCCTAGTTGTACAACCTCTTTGACAATGTTTCGTAACGTTATTAACACGTTATGCACATCGCCTTCGCTCAAAGAAGTCTCTCTAACGATACGCTCAATAAGCCATGTTGAAGAGAACTTGTTAGGAGCCTTAGGTACTGCACTAAAGGCTTTCTGACCTTTGTTAGGACCAACCCGATGGACTGATCTTTTAACTTTTAAGTAAATCATAAGTACGATTTTTAAAAATTAATATATGAGGTATAACACATAGGTACACACCCCGTTAATACTACAAAAATCTTATCATAAATCCTTCTTCACTTCTGAGCTGTAAAAGGCTCTTGTTCAGAAGAATTTAGTACTTTGACTTAAACGTTATTGTACTTTAACCTTAGCGTGAGTTGTACATTAACTTAAACGTCAATCGTACATTAACTTAAACGCTAATCGTACTTTAACTTAAACTTGCTGGGAACTAAAATTATAGAAGTTCGTCAGGTTTGTTATTCTACAGCATGGAGACTCATTATGTTCTCCAAAGTCATTATACTTTATCATGCTAACCTCTCTTTCTTATAAAGGGAGATTACAACAATGACATTACTTATATTATTGCAATTACTTAATTGTAGATTCGTTTATTTAAACTCAGTTGTAAAAGAACGCTTTGTCTATAAAAGACTATAACAAATATTATTTGTATATTAAGTTGTATCTGTGACAAAGGTATAAATTTAGTTTGAAACGTCCAAATAATTAGAAACTTTTTTCTTATAAAATTGATATAAATTACTGAAGTAACTATTTAATTCAATCAACGAGGCTTACACCCTGTTAATAAGGGTAATAAGTACAAGAAAGAACATCAACCTAAACTATAAATCTTACATTAAAAAGAGAAACAAACATCCTCATTTATTCAACATATTTGTAGAATAGTTGAAAAGCTGAAGATGTTTGTTCATGTAAAATCAAATCAAAATAATAAGAATTGAATTATACTTATAATTAAACCATTATCTACCACACATTTGTTTATAGGGGCAATAGGAACAAGCATTAAGATCTTCAGTAGGGCTAAAAGCAATATTGCGATTAAAGAGATCCTCCAATTGTTGAATGAGATGTTCAAAGAAAGGTTCCTTATATTCCGTAATATCTGTTATTTCTTTCCCTTCCATCGACAATATTGGTGAATAATCATCACCACCAGCGTGTTGGATAAAGAGTAATGCAGGGCTAACCGCATGATGCAAAGGATTAAGCTTATCATCATGCTCTGCTTCAATTAAGCTATAAAACATAGCTTGCATTGTATAGTCACTCTTCTTAAACGCTACATTCTTTGGATCAAATACCTCGTCAATAGATTTCAGTGGTGCTGCAACTCTACCACCAGTTTTATAATCTACGACACGTAATTGAGCCTTGTCACTATCTGAAAAGACCTCATCTAGTCGATCAACACGCCCGCCAACTCTTAACTCCTTTTCTATATCACCCACCTTGATATTTATACTTCTATTCACATCAAACTCATGTGCAAGTACTCTTAAAGGTGCAGAGCGTTGGTCGATTCGTAATAACTGACGTAAATATTTTACGATGACTTCGCGGTTTATGAGCTGTAAACCATTTAGCTTGGGATAGGTTCTTGTTCCCGCTTCTTTATTAAAGAGTGTCGTGGCAAAGGCTTCATCAACAATATCCTCCAAAGTTAATTGTGAGTTACCTGATGTAATTGACTGTGAACTCTTACCTGTCTTTAATAGATTATCAATGTTCTTAGCTGTAATGATGTCTCTTGGTAGTAACTTTTCATACATCAACTGAGCTGCATAATGGAAGATGTTACCAAATAAACGCCCATCAATGTCATCCTCTTCAACATCTTCTAATTCACTTATTCCTACAATATATTTAAAGTAGAACTTTAAAGAACAACGAATATAAGTGTTAATGGCAGTAGGGGAGAAACGACCAATCTCATCCAACTTATTCATGACAGCATCATCCTTATATACAATCTCTGTATCAATCCTCATCGGTTCTTGACCAGCCTTTAATGCAAGTCGATGCATTGGATGATTCCACTCCACCATTAGTTGTAACATAAAGCGACTCATCTCTCCAGTTTGACTACCTTGTGTGGAATTATTATACAAGAAGGTTACATCTTTTGCTCTTTGAATCAAACCATGGAAATAATAACTATAGATAGACACCTTGTTATCAATGGTCGTTAGTCCATAAGCCTTGCGAATCAAGTGAGGAATAAACGAGGCATCATCAACTCCCTTAGGCATATTACCTTCATTGCATGAGAGAACAAGGACATGGTCAAAGTCGAGATTACGAGTTTCTAGAACACCCATGACTTGTACGCCTTGAGCTGGTTCCCCATGAAAAGGAATACTTGTTGTGGTAATGAGTTGATTTAATAATCTTCGGAAAATTATCTTATCAGCCTCAAGATCCCCACTTGACATTAAGTCGTATAGGCGTGTGAGTAAGGTGTACATTCTAAACACTGACTCCTGGAAAAGAGGATCTTTATTTACTGCTGCACCATTCATTCCAATGCTACGGATAGTATCAGATAGCCAATGGACAAGTTCTGGTAAATGTTGCTTATCACTTTGATGATAAGTTAGTTGTGAAATTTCATTCACGTTTACATAAAACTCTTTTTCCTCCTTTATCTTTTCTATCAATCTCTCTGCCTCTGGAATTAGATATTTACCATACGGATGTCGTAACACCCTACTAAGATAACGTAGCCTATACCCCTGCTCCGATTGAGAATAACCTTCTAATTGTAGTGCTAAGAGTTGCATTACCATAGAAGCAATAGTAGTTTGCTTTAAAGGAAAACCAGTTGTTATATTCAATGTCTTTACTTCGTCAGGGATACAATGGATAACAGTTTGTAATAAGTGTTCATCACATAAAACAATAACTGTTCGCTTGCCATCCTTATAACGATTGTTTTCTTTTAACCATTCTGTAATGTATCGTGCTTGCAGATTTTCTGTAGGAGCTGATATAAAATTTATCTGTTTATCATTTCCAAGGTTATCGTATATCTCATCGTTATCATTAGGCAAACTGTTCGGAAATTTATCCAACCATTGATAGATATATGTGCCAGCCTCGTTATTTGAGTTCATGTAATATCGATCATAATCCCAATAGAAACTTGCCTTATTATCTTTCTTTAAATGCTTGAATAAGTGCTGTTCAACTTTCTGTAGAACGTTGAAACCGATGAAAATATAATGTTCATACTTTGTTTCAATAGAATTTTGCTCGGCTACATCTCTATATAGCATACCTTCATAAGCAAGCCCTTGTGAACGAAGTCTTTGCTTAAAGTTGTCATATATGTCCTTTAGTCTAGCCCAAAGTGTGATAAACCTTTCACGAATACCCTCTGGGTTATCATCGAAATTAGCGAAGAAACGGCGTAATTCAGTCTTCTGCTCATTTGTAAGATAACTGACATCATCTAACTCATGCAAGTCTCTGATATTTGCAAAGACCATCTTTGTATCAGCCATGTTTTTATCGATGTCATCGAAGTCGGCTAATAGTAGTTGTCCCCATCCATAGAATTGATCTAAAGTTTCTTCAACATGAGCTGTTACCTCTATGTAGCTCTTATATAAATCGCAAACACTTTTGATAGGATCGGCTACAGTTAGTTCCGAATGTTGACGGAAGAAATCTGATATTGTAATATAAGCGGGACTCCATATTGGCTTACCAGCCAGACGGGCGAGTTCTTGATTGAGAAATAAAGACGCACGTTTGTTAGGAAAGACAACGGCAATATGTGCCAAATCAGTTCCGTATTTATCGAGTAAATCTTTTGCTATATGTTCGAGAAATGATTTCATTTGTTTTGAAGGATTGAATGATGTAAATGCGATTTTGTTACGATACTTTTAATGCTGAATAATACCACTATTGAGTAAGATTGACTTCTTCAACTTCATTACGCATGACATACCACAAATAAGCAGATATGTTCTTATGCCCCATTCGTTTAAGTAATTCAATATATTGTTTTACTTGCTCATGATATTCTGTGCGTGGTTTACCAAATTTGAAATCAACGATAATTATTTCGTTTCCATCGGTCATAACACGGTCAGGTCTATGTTCTCGAACAACGCCTTCCTGTTTGTCATATTCAATTATCGTACATTCATTGAATAACTCCCATCGATTAGAGAACCACGATTTAACTTTCTCATTTCTTAAAGCATTAGCTATTTTATTCCTAAGTTCTGTCGAGGTTACTTCATCATTGTAAACAACACCTTGCTGTTCTAAATCCTTTAAACGTGGCTCTATATCTTCCTCCGTTAAAATGGTAGAAAATAGTTGATGGAGGATGTTACCAACCTTGATATATCGATTAGCGTCAGAAGGGTCAACATCTTCACCTTTAATAAAGTCTTCACTCTTATTACTTTGTCTGAAATTGGCAGGGTGGGGGAAGGTCTCTATTTTAATTAGCTTCGACTCTATAGTTTCACTGAAAGGATTTTTATTTAATAATTGATTATCAACTGGTTTTGTACTATTGTTAGCTTCTTTACTTAAAGTACCAAACTCAAATTCTAATGGCTCCGACTCCTTACTATCGCAAAGTGTTGCACCATCCAACTTAGAGCTAAGCGCCTCTGTTATTAGTTGTATTATTTGTGAGCGATTACTATTAGTGGGGTCGCTTTCAAGTTCTTTCAGTTTTTTATCCTTCATTCTTTTGCCTGAGATAAAGAGATTCTTACTCGCTCGAGTGAAAGCAACATATAAAAGATTCATGTTATCAACTATATTTTGCAAATGCTCCTCTTTATAGTCATCCTCAAAGACAGTTCCCATCATACTTTTCTTAGAGAAGTCAATAGGGATTAAAGGTAATTGATTGAACGGTTCTTCTTTATCCTTACCATTACACCAAATAGTATTACCAGTGGTCTTCTCTAATTCCCAATCACAGAAGGGGATTAGAACATTATCATATTCCAAGCCCTTACTTTTGTGTATGGTAATTATACGTATACCATCAACTTCATCACTTTGTATAGTATTCTGTGACAAAGACTTTTCCCATTCTTCGATGAAATCGTCAATATCTGCAGGATTGTCACGTAGATATTCATTCAACGTATCATAGAAAGCACATACATACGCACTTTGTCCTTCAAGTTCTTTTAAACCGAACATTTCATAGAGTTGGTCTACTAAATCTATCAATGATAAATTTGGTAATTGCTTGAATTGTTCAATATAACTGCTTGGCAAGTTCTCAAATATGTTGTCTCCTGGATGAACTAATATCTCATTACTATTGGTACTATCTTTTAGAACCTGCTGGTGGTACAACTTTAACAACTTACTTGCTGTAAGTTTATCATCAGGATGTACTAGTAGTCGGAGGGCAAGAATAATTACATTTACAGCGAGAGACGCATCTAAGCGGAATGCTTCATCTGAAACAATACTGATAGCACTACCGAAATGATGTTGAAAGGTATCAACTATATCTTGAATCACCCCTTTAGTACGCACAAGAATGGTGATACTCTTTTGTCTATATCCTAAATCAAGTAGTTGTTGTACGTTATTTGTGAGTTCGTTTAAGACATCTTCTTCGTAATTGTCAGAGGGAAATAACTTTACACTGACATAACCCTTATGATTACTCTTTTTAGGTTGCTGAATAATCTCTTTATATGCCTCTGTAAGTTGTTCAAAATTACCAATATTATCTTGTTGTAATTCCTTGATAGATTGCTCGATAGCTAGAGTAAAGAAAGCATTATTGAATAGGATAATATTTTCTTCGGAACGATAATTGGTATTTAAAGGTTTAATCGCTAATTGTTCTGTAGAGAACTCTTTTTCTATATTGTTTAAGAGTCTCCAATCTCCTTGCCTCCAACGATAAATACTTTGTTTGACATCACCTACAATTAGGTTATGAGAATCGCCTTGAGACATACAGTTAATAAGAAGTTTCTTAAAGTTGTTCCATTGTATTGTACTTGTATCTTGAAACTCATCTATCATGATATGTTTTAAATAAGCTCCAATCTTTTCAAAGACAAAAGGAGTATCACTATCTTTCATTAAATTACTAAGTAAGGATTGTGTATTACTTAGCATAAATCTATTCATGTCTTTATTTAGTTCGTCTACAGCTTCAGAAATAGAATGAAGTAAACGTAATTGAGAAAGATGTCTCAGTGTAAGGTTGCATGATTGATATTCTTTCCAGTTGTTCAGACGATACTCTTCCAATAGTTTAAGATCATTGCATAAGGACTTTGAAGCTAAATCTATAATAATTGTTTTAATATCCTTAGGGCACTTGCCGGCAGGCCATTTGTCGGCATTTTCAATACAAGTTTGGACATACTGCGGGGCTAAATCTCCTGTTGGTTTATTTTGAGTTAATTTGCTGATATAGTTATAGATACCTTTTGTACCACGATTAAATAAAGTTGGATTATCGAGATTAGCCTTACTAATTACTGACATCAACTCTTTTGCCATGCTAGTCAGTTTATTAGCGATGGTATTACGTCTTTTTCTAAGATCTTTTATGAAGTTATCAAAGAACCCTTCGTTATTAAAGCATTTGTCCAGAGCTTCCTTATTTTCCTTATAGAAGTCTTGAAATATATTTCTACCAAAGTCTTTAATTTGATCAATTACGTTCCATCCTTGATTATCTTCAATGTTTCTATCAATATAGTCACTAATCCATATAAGTACATCTTTTCCTTCCTCAAGGTCATTAACAAGATTATCAACAGCTTGAGCTTCTACTTGAGTATCATTGAGATCAATGCGCAGGTTAGCTGTAAGATTAAGTTCACGTGCAAGATTACGTAAAATCGCTTGAAAAAAAGCATCAATTGTTAATACACGGAAGTAGTTATAATGATGCGTAAGTAATGATAATGCTTCGGCTGCATTTTCACGAATAGTAATCTCTGGTAAATCTGTCTTTGTTTGAACTTGTTCAAAGTAAGGCTGTGATTCCTTTAGAGAATGGGCAATACCATAAAGCTGTGTAAGAATACGCATCTTCATTTCTTGTGTAGCTTTATTGGTAAAGGTAACAGCTAGTATACGGCTATAATCCTGGGGATTCTTAACGACAAGTGTAATGTATTCTGAAGCTAATGTGAATGTTTTGCCAGAGCCTGCTGATGCCTTATAAATTGTTAGTGCTTTTTCCATGTTTGAATAGCTTAATTCTTGAGTATATAATGAGAACTCTTTTTGTTTTTAGTTGTTTACTCTTATTGCCTTTAACTGGGTACTCTTATTGCTTTTAGTTGTTTACTCTTATCCTACAAATTTAATGAATATATTTCAATCAATTTACCTTTTAATGTTTTTTAGACTATAAGTACCATTGAAATATAAGTATAACATTAATAGTAATGAGGATTATGATAAATAAATTAAAGAAAGACTCTCCTTTAATGCTTTAAGGTTGTCATTGTTGATGAGAAAAGGCTGTTATGTGAAAAAGAAAAGGTGTTCTATTTAAAAGAATAGTTGTTATATGAAAATAGAAATCCCGAAAGCCTAATAAAAGAACTTTCGGGATTATCCTCTTTATAGTTATATTCTTACTTTGGAAAAGATTATTCTTGATCCTTTTTGATAAGATTATTAATCCAGACTTGAATATCCTAATATTTAAAGTAAGAGTTTTATCCTATCTATTGTTTACTATTTAAGAATATGTGTCAGGTTAAAAGCGGTAACCTAAGGTCAATAGTAATTGACTCTTATCGTTCTTAACTTTAGTTCCTGTTGCTATATTATTATATGTAGTTGAGTTGATATTTATATTCTTTACATTTGAGAATGGATAGAAATCACCAGACTGACTACTATATTGATAAGCTAAGTCTATATTAAACTTATCAATCTGGTAACCAACACCTAAGGTAAAACGATTCGTTGCCTTCCAGTCGGTATAATCAGTTGCTGAAGCATAAGATGTTCCTAATGAAGATAGACCTGGGTCTTTCTGTCCATCGCTAAAATACATTGGACTTACATAATTATAACCAGCACGTAATGCGAGGTTTGTTGTTGGCTTATACTCAACACCTAATTTTAAAGTGCTAACAGCTTTTAGAACTTCTCGTGTGTGATTATTCATTTGAGTATCAGCGATAGATGAATCATAATAACTACCAGTCCAATAATCAATGTAACCACCATCATTGATTCTCGTATTGATGCGACTATAATCTTCATACTCATAAGTTGCACCTAAAGCAAGAGAACTTCCGATAGTATGACCTAATGAGAAACCAAACTTCCAAGGAGTCCATATCTTAAAGTCATAAGAGTTGTTTACGTACTTGCTATTATTTGCAGCACCATAGTTTCTATAATCTATAAGACTAGTTGTGTTAGATGTGGTCAAATCATACCATGTTGGAGTCTTTACATACGCACCAATTCTAAATGGTGAAGATTCAATTGGACGTACAATTACACCTGCTGTAACATCAAAACCACTACCAGTGATACTTCTATTATCTGCTACCGAAGCACGCGCACCACTAACTAAATTCTCAGAATATTCACTATATGCGTTATAGTGTACATCCTTTATACCGAAAGTAACACCGAGATATACCCTATCGTTTAGGTTCCCACTAATACTGAAATCGTAGTTACCTATATAACCATTGTGAGCACGATTAAAAGTATAATCATTTCCTCCATCATAGTCATAAGGTTTCGTAGGATTATTAGTTGGAATTAAAGTGTTCCAATAGAGATAATCTATCTGACTAAATGTATAAGCATTGCTTTTCTTATTTAAGTCAGAATATCCAACATTCGCATTTGTCTTAGGATCTCTATCTACATAAAAGCCACCATTGCCTTCACTGCCAACTAATCCCTTAATAAATGATTGCTTATTTTGTGAACTACCATTCAATGAATTTGCTGCATTCAGGATATAATCAAAGTTCTTACCTTTATGATAGTTGAAACCAAAGTTAAGGAAGGACTTTGCTCCAGTGCGAGTTGAATATACTCCACCTATTTGATCAAAGCTAGCATTAGTCTTATTACTATTAGTAAACTCCTTACCATTTGATTGCATGAGTAGACCACCACTAACACTGAGATTACTATGTCTGAACAAACCAAGGCCAGCAGGGTTGGTTCCTATTGTTGATATGTCAGCACCCAATGCTTCCATAGCACCAGCCATACCTACATAGCGAGCTGTTCCATTGAGATCCTCCCCTACTAACTTTGCATTCTCATAAGTTTCCTGAGCATTTGCTGACATTGCAATCATTAATGCTGTCGCAAATAAAAAATATCTATTCTTCATAATGATAAACATTATTTCCTTTAACTTCTAACTACTTAAAATTATCTGTGTCCTCCAAATACAGAACCGCTACCGCCACGTGCGCCACCAAAGCTTGCTCCTCCGCCTTGTGAACCACCGAAGCCACCACCAAAGGAACCTCTACTAGCTCCACCAAAGGAATTATTCTCTGGCATTGAATAAACCTGGCGAGTCTGATTCTGGAAGTCACTTTGACGTTGACCGCCAAATCTATCCTGGTAACTTCTCAGATCATTAGGCTGAGTATTCGTGGTATTTCTGTTCTGACCAGAATAGGTACGAGGATAGTTTGAATATGTGCGATTTCGATTATAGTTATAATCTCCTGCAGTAGTTCCCCAATGGTTAGCCGTACCAGTATGCCCATTGCGATAAGTTACGTAAGCTCCTCTATAGCCATAATATGGATAGCCCCAACCATAACCATAGTATCCTCTCCAAGGATTATACCATCCATAACCAGCATAACCATAATAAGGATAACCGCCGTAATAGCTGTAGTATGGATATCCGCCATAATAACTATAATAAGGATAACCACCATAATAGCCGTAATACCATGGATCGTTCCAAGTGTCATACCAGCCACCATAGAAAGGAGAACCAAAGCCCCAACCTACATATATTGAAGAACGACCAGCAAACCATGGATCATAATATCCGCCCCAATAACCATCGAAGCGACTCATGCGACGACTATAAGCAAAGTCATCATTATTACTATCATATCTACGTGTTAATCCACCGTAAATAGTATCCAAGACAACTGAATCGCCATGCAAAGTTGAGATGCGTGACATAAAAATATCATTACCCAAAGAGTCTACTCCAACTTTCTTATAGCTATATTGTCCCCGACGATTATACTCATCATTTGATTTACCAATACCGCTATAGTAAACTGGGCGATCCTCTTCTACCCTATCCTTTAGATATTTTGTTTGTTCCGCCTTTGAAGGTGTGAAATAAAGGTCATCCTGCGCCATTGATAATAATGGCATGGCTCCAAATAAAACCGAAAGTAATACTACTCGTTTCATATGCCTTTTATTTTTTAATTTGTAACTTGTTTAACACCAATTTATTCTCCAATGCACTTAATATACACTTTCGATAGTGCAAAAATAGAATAACTTTCTCTGCAAATATACAGAATTTCCCTAATCCATGGTAGGTTTTTCCCTAATTTTTATAAATTTGCAATAGAAATTTAACACCATTATGAGATATATACAAGTAGAATTTACTGCAAAGCCTGATAATCAGGATATAAGAGACATTATTGCTGCTCTTACTGGTGAGATCGGTTTTGAATCTTTTTCGGATGAAAATGGGAAATTGATTGGTTATTGTCAAGAAGAACTCTTTCATGCGGAGAGTTTGGAAAACACACTTCAGAACTTTCCGATACCAAATGTCGAAATAACGTTTACTGCTAGTAACGTTGAAGATAGGAATTGGAATGAAGAATGGGAGAAAGCGGGCTTCGATCCGATAATTATTGACAATCAATGTGCTATTGTTTGTGGCAATAAACTAGAGGATGTGAATCATCTGCAAAATATCGAATCGATTCCAACGAAGATAGTTATTGATGCAAAACAAGCCTTTGGAACGGGAACGCATGAGACAACTCAGATGATTGTTTCGCTTCTTTTGAACCAAAATCTAACGGGAAAAAGAGTTTTAGATTGTGGCTGCGGAACAGGAATCCTAGCTATTGTGGCTGCAAAATATGGAGCAAAAGAGGTTGTCGCCTATGATATTGATGAATGGAGCGTTAATAATGCGCAACATAATGCAGAATTAAATGAGGTTGAATTAGATGTTCTGGAAGGCGATAAGCGTGTACTATCTCACATAAGTGGAGTATTCGATTTCGTTTTGGCTAATATCAATCGAAATATAATTCTTGAGGATTTATCAGCTTTTGTGAGTGTGATGACAACTAATTCTAGGATTATTTTAAGCGGATTCTATGAGCAAGACGCTGAAATTATTTTAAAGGAAGCGCAAAACTTAGGTTTAGAAGAGTGCAAACGAATTATGAATCATGACTGGTGCTGCCTATTGCTTGAGAAGATTTAAATATTAAATTACAATCTTATTAATTGCGTTATATAAAAATGGACTAACTTATGTAGGACTTAAAGATATAGATCTTTAAAGTTCAAACAAGAGTTAGTCCATTTCTTTGTATTGATTAATAGTAATCAATATTGATAGTTGAAGTTTAATACTTTATGAAAGCACGAACTTTATATTCATAATTAGGATATTCAGAACCAAAGATTGTTGCAATTCCTTGGAATTCAACTCTTCCTCCACCATTAAAGGCAGTACTTGTCCAGAAGTGCTTAGTATCTTCATCATTTAAGAAAGGCTTACCACCAGCTTCCTTAAATGCACGCTCAAACAGTAGTCCATACATAGAATAAGCCTTGTATAAGCCTTTCAATTCGGCTTTCTCTGTGAATCCAAGGGTTACAACAGTATAAAAGTAATCTAATTCAGATGGCAAGAACCATTTCTTCCCCACTAATGAACCTGTTACACCTACAGATGGGGTGAAGTGAGCAGCAGCATAAAAAGCTGGGAAATCAGGGTTTTCACCTCTCACTTTGTTTCCCTCAACAATGCTACTACTGGTAGAGGCATCCCATGTGTTGTCATAACCACTCTCACCATTTGTGAAAGTGTAATCTAAATAGGGCATCCAATTATCAGCAACAATCTTTGCAGCTGTATGATTATACCCATACTTTGCGGCTTGCCAAACATATTTTGCTCCATTCCCTGCTTCTTCTATAGCAGCCGCAAGACGTTGGTCAGCATCAACAACAACAGCCACAGCATGCTTATTAGGGTTTGCAGCCAATGAGCCTGTTGTTCCGTCACTAAAAAGATAAGTATAAACAGGTTTCATCGGTACTCTTGCTGAGTAAGTTCCATTTGCTGCTACTATATAATCACTAATAGTTAATTTGGGAATATTACCAGCAATGTTCTTCCAATAAACCTGTCCTTCAGTAATATCCATTTGGAAATGATTTACATTTGTGCCTGGCAACACGTAATGCCAAGGTCCGCAAGAAGTAAAACCAGGAAAACCACCATAACCTGATCCTGAGAATTTAGTTTCATTACTTAGCGGAGAGTTATTTTCTTCTGATACAAATGCTGCGGAAGATAATGTGGTATAACTATTGGTAAGAGGGTTAAAGGAAACCTTTGTTGGAATATCAGGTGTGTTAGAAGAGAACGTTGCCTTAAATGGTTTTACAATATGCTTATAAGCCATTATCTTTGTCCTTACTCTTGCGCCAGCATGTTTAGCAACAATCTTTATCATTGCAGTACTTCCATCACCACTTGTTGTGAATGTACTTCGTCCAATACGAGCTGTAGCAGCCTTAGCTAATACTACTTCTAAATTGTCGCCATTAGAAACAACGTCATCATTAAAACATACAAATGTATAAGTCGTATTACGTTTTAAGTCTAATTGGTTACTTGTACCTGCGTCTGGAGTAAAGTTATTTCCAGCTAACACACCACTCAACTCACCAACCTTAGTAGAACCTTGATAAACACGTACTTTATAATGTGTTGGTGTTGTGATTGCTCTTGTAGCAGCTTTCTCGTCTTTTGCTGTATCACTTTCTACATCTGTAGCAACACTACAATCCGAAATTTGTGTAAGCTCTGGAAGATTCTCTAAGTTTGTCTCGTCAACATGAGCACGTGTATGGGTACTAATATCTTCATAATTACTTTCAGTAATCTCAATAGTCACCTTACTTTTACTATTTGTTCCTCCGTTTTCAATCTCTTCAGTATTGTTACAAGCCGAAAACGTAAAGATTGCTACTAACAATCCCCATTTCATATTCTTTCTTATCATCATTTCTTCGTGTCTAATTTGTTCTTAATTTTATTCAAAACCATATTCATTATTATCAATATCCCTATTATTATCCCAGTCAGATTCTTCTGAATTTGCGGAATCTAGTTCTGTGGGCTTACTCCCACATATCATACTCACATACTCGCACATAATCACTTTTAACTCTGGAGTCATGTACTCTTTTTTTCGTTTCATACAATAAATTTTATTATTTAGTTTACGTAACACTTCTATCTATCTATCCTTAAAGGAATAAG
The DNA here is from genome assembly GCF_041433025.1 of Prevotella sp. 20925_1_30. Taxonomy (NCBI): domain Bacteria; kingdom Pseudomonadati; phylum Bacteroidota; class Bacteroidia; order Bacteroidales; family Prevotellaceae; genus Prevotella; species Prevotella sp. 20925_1_30. Next base: position 73,854 of record NZ_JAPWAR010000009.1, read on the forward strand.
ATAATGAAGATATATTTTTTTATATTTGGTAGTTCTGTTAGTTCTCTCTTTAATTTGCGTGCAAAGTTATTTAAAAATTATTATTTACCCCCCCATTTTGTTAAACTACATTAAATATTCTAATTTTGTTAATTAGAAATTAGCAAAAATAGAGTATAATGATAAAATTTTTGATAGTTAAGAAATATTGGATTGATATTTCAAACTTGAATGCTATTATAGTATATCAACAAAATAGTATACTTGTTACAGCATAAAAATACGTAAGTTAAATATTAATCAATAAAGTATTCTTTGTAATAAAATATTGCCATTTTAGTGGCTTATAATTACGTTATTCTGAAATGGGGGCTTATTTTTCTCAAATATCGTATTTATGAAAGTGAAATTTTAGTTTCGTTTTAAATATTTGAATTATAGGTAATTATAAAATTCAATAGAAGTTCCTCTCGAATTGATAGGAGGTTTTAATTTAAAAGAACTATCGTTTTAGGTGAAAAGTACTATCGTTTTGGACAAAAAGTACTATCGTTTTAGGTAAAATGGAGGTAGGTTTTTACTAAAATGGAGGTTGGTTTTTATCAAAACGGAGGTCGGTTTTGAAGAAAACGGAGGTACATTTTGCTAAAAACGTATATACGATTTGGAAAAAAGCAAGATTACAAGTCATTTTTGCGTATAATATTTACGCAAAGAGTCTATATTGAGGGAAATAAATGTAAATATATTTCTTATAAAATAATACGATAGTTCTATGTTGATTATGGTATTAACATACGCTGAAGACTATAGAAACTTCCATTATATATATCTAAGTCTACATAGCCTTTAATGCCCGGTAATTTGCCCGCATCAGTATGTTGCCAGAATTTCCACGCACCTTGATAGCCCATTTGATCTACGTAATAATGTGCAATCCAATAAGGATATTCGTCGAAGCGAGAATCGGATAGGTATTGATCTTTAAACTTATAATAGGTATAGATAATTGGTTTTACATGATATTTCTGTTCTACAATACGCAACCATGTAAGGATATTTTGTTGAAACTCCTTAGTGCTGATATTGTTTGGTTTTGATTCTACATCTAAAACAGGGGGGAGGTCGCCCGATTCTAACTTTACCATTGCCAGGAAGAAATAAGCTTGTCGGTTGGGCGATGAGTTATTGCTCCAAAAATGGTACACACCTCGGATGAATCCCGATTCTTTCGCATTATAGAAATTATCCCTGAAAGTTGCGTCTAAGTGGCTATCTCCTTCTGTAGACTTAATGAAGACAAATCGAATTGGTGACCGCTCAATCATCGCATTTCTTAGTCGATTCCAATTGATTGTACCTTGATATCGGCTTACGTCAATACCATGGATTGTGTAACCTGTAGGATAATTTGGGTCGCCATATATACCGCGCCATCTGAAACCTGTGGGGGCTACGAATAAGAGATAGAATGAAATACTATAAATACAAGCTAAACATAGTGCACCCAATACTTTCGCCCAACGTGGAATGATAATCCAAAGATGAAATAAATGTTGAGGTAGCTTTGAGAATTGCATTATGCCTGAAGGTAAAATGAGGTTTCGCTAGATTATAAAAGTAGGTGTGCCAAATATTTAACCTTATTAGTTTTTATTTGACACACCTTTCTTATTATGGGTATGCTTACTTAGTTTGCTCTAAGACAAGAGTCTTAGTTGTTTGATCGCAAACTGAAGAAGGTCCCCAATACTGGATAGGACCTGGGTAAACGTAGCATGTTTCCTTAGCCCACTTATCACGCTGTGCAGCGAAAGTCTTGAATGGAGTTCCATCAAGTTCTACAAGAGCTTTACGGATAACTGGTTTCATTTCACCATTACGCTTCTCCATGTTCATCATCATCGTGATAGGCACACCTCCAGCCTTCCATTGGTCTGTACCAGCAGTCGTATTCTTAACGATAGCCATGTAGCCAGTTTTGCCATTAGCGATTAGTTGAGCAGCTGAAGAACCTAGTGCATAACAGTAGTCAGCGTCGAAGTTAGAAGGAGCAGCGCAACGACCTTCGTAACCGAAGAAGTGGTGCTGTGCAGCAAATTTACCTTCATATTTGCCTTCTTTCTTCCATTGATCAAGCTTAGCAGCAACCATCTCTGAGATAAGTTTCTCGGTCTCGATGAGAGAAACCTGTACGTTTCCATGTGGATCACGATCGAGAGAAAGCTGGCGAGCAACGCCTTCAGGAAGAGTTTCGAATGTAGCTTTGTTTTCAGCAGATAGGTGTTCGAGGATATACTTACGCTGTGCATCCTTGTCAAGGTTCATATAATCAGCACCATGAGCAGCCAACAAATCATTCAATTCCTGAATAAGACGACCGATAGCTGGGATAAATTCGATGAGACCTTCTGGGATTAAAACAACACCGAAGTTATTGCCTTGTGCTGCACGATATGCAACAACGCCTGCAATGTACTCAACGATGTCATTCAAAGTCTGATCCTTTGCCTGGATTTCCTCAGAGATAAGACAGATATTTGGCTGTGTCTGTAATGCGCACTCAAGTGCAATGTGAGAAGCAGAACGCCCCATCAACTTAACAAAGTGCCAGTATTTACGAGCAGAGTTGCAATCACGCTCGATGTTACCGATAAGCTCAGAGTAAGTTTTAGTAGCTGTATCGAAACCGAAAGAGGTTTCAATCTGATCATTCTTTAAGTCGCCGTCAATTGTCTTTGGGCAACCAATAACCTGTACGCCATATTGTTTTGCTGCATAATATTCAGCCAAAACACAAGCGTTTGTGTTAGAATCGTCACCACCGATGATAACAACAGCCTTGATGTCTAGTTTCTTAATGATCTCAAGTCCCTTCTCAAACTGATCTTCCTTCTCAAGTTTAGTTCTTCCTGAACCAATCATATCGAAACCACCAGTGTTGCGATAAGCCTGAAGGTTCTCAGCTGTAATCTCAATATAATTGTGATCAACAAGACCACCAGGTCCCATAAGGAAACCATAGAGGCGGTTGTCTGGATTCAACTTCTTAACTTCATCAAATAAGCCAGAGATAACGTTGTGACCACCAGGTGCCTGACCACCTGATAAGATTACACCAACATTCATCTTTGCATTATTAGCAGAGTCAGCTGGTTCGAATTCTACGAGAGGCATTCCGTATGTATTAGGAAACAACTTCTTGATGTCCTCCTGATTATCAACACTCTGTGTAGGAGCACCTTCTTTTACCTTTACTGCACCCTGAAGAGCTTTTGGTAACTTTGGTTGGTAACCTGCTCTTTCCTTCTGCAATGCGCTAATTTCCATCGTGTAAATAAAATGATTTAAATGTATGAATTATTAATAATTTATCTATGATGCAAAATTACTTTTTTTATCTGATAAATAAAAAGAAATGGCATTAATTTATTCTTTTAACTCTATTTTATTAGGAGATATATTTGTATTTCTAATTATTTTATCTATCTTTGAGCATTTAAAAGTTAAATAATAGATTATTTAGGATTAATATGAGCAACAAAAGAGATCTTAAGCGCACCATTAATTATATTTGTGGTGACTTGTTTGTAGAGGGTATTGCAGCTTCTCTCTATGGTGAGAGTCGTGAGTCAGACAATATAGAGGCTCTCCTCACTTCTATTTTGTCTATGCACAATAATTATATTAGACGCGTCTCACATGTTGAGCCTGGTATGCCTGCTAAGGTATATTTTAAAGACCTCAAAGATAAATTCAGTAAGGAAGTCAATGAAGTTATTGACCAACTTAATAACCTTGCGTAGTAATGTTGCAATCTCTTTCAAAGTGGCTTTTATATAAACGTATGGGGTGGAAGAAAGATGTTCGTTTCACTTTACCCAATAAAGCTATTATCTGTCTTGCGCCTCATACAAGTAATTGGGATTTTATTATAGGGCAGTTGTATGCACGAGCAGAAGGGCTTCATAGCAATTTCTTGATGAAAAAGGAATGGTTTATTTGGCCTTTAGGTTGGATGTTTCGTAAACTTGGAGGAATACCTGTTTGGCGTGATAAGCACACGAGTATGACAGATCGATTAGCAGAATATGCTATGAGGGCTGACTCTTTCCAACTTTGTGTTACTCCAGAGGGAACTAGAAGTTTAAATGCAGAATGGAAGAAAGGCTTTTATTATATAGCAATGAAAGCAAAATTGCCAATCTTCCTCTATGGTGTCGATTTTGAACAGAAAATGATAGTATGCTCTAAAGTGATAACTCCGACAGGAGATATAGAGAAAGAATTGAGAGAGATAAAATTATATTTCAAAGATTTTAAAGGTAGACATCCAGAGCTATTCACAATTGGAGAGATAAATAATGAAGATTAAATGGTTGTGTACAGCGTTTATTGCTGTATCTACTCTAAATTTACATGCACAAACGGGCAAAATAACATGGGATAAGACCGATTATCAGGGGAAGCCATGGGTAAAGAATGTGTCTCGTCCAAATGAGATTTCTGAAGGATTGCAGAATAGACACCTTTCCATATGGGCATCTCACGGGAGATATTACGATTCAAAGAAAGGTACATGGAAATGGCAACGTCCAATTCTGTTTGGTACAACGGAAGATCTATATACTCAAACAATAGTACTCCCCTATCTCATTCCAATACTAGAGAATGCTGGTGCAATAGTCTTTACTCCTCGTGAAAGAGATTGGCAAAAGAATGAAGTAATTGTTGATAATGATAGTAAGTATAACGGCTATAAAGAAGAAAGTCTGAAAAAGAAGTGGGAGAATACATCTGTACCAGGCTTTGCACAGCATTATGGTAGTTATAGCGATGGTGAGAATCCCTTCATAGCAGGTACTGCCCGCCAAGTAAAATCCCGTAAGCGTAAAAGTAAATTAAGTTCAGTCGTTTATCAACCGACAATTCCTGAGTCTGGACGTTATGCTGTATATGTAAGCTATCAAACACAGAAGAAGAGTGTCGATGATGCAGAATATATTGTATTTCATAAAGGGCAGGAAACACATTTCCATGTTAATCAAAGAATGGGCGGAGGAACATGGGTATATCTTGGTACTTTCGAATTTGATAAAGGAAATAGTATAAATAACTCTGTAGTACTCACCAATCGTAGTGCTCACAAGGGGATTGTCACTGCTGATGCTGTTCGCTTTGGTGGTGGTATGGGCAATATTGTTCGTGGAACTTCTGTTAGTGGATTACCACGTTTCCTAGAAGGTGCTCGATATTATACTCAATGGGCTGGTGCTCCAAGGAATGTTGTAAGTACAAGTAATGGTTCTAATGATTATAATGACGACATTAATTCTCGTTCACTAATGACAAATTGGCTAGCTGGTGGATCTTCTTATCTTCCTCATGTGAAAGATGGTAAGATGGTTCCTATAGAACTTTCTTTAGCTGTACATAGTGATGCGGGGATAAAGTCAGATGGCAGTCTTGTTGGAACATTAGGAATATGTACTACACAACAAGGTAATAGTACATTGGGCGATGGTCTTTCTCGTCAAGCATCTAAGACATTGGCTCAACAGCTTGTTGTAAATGCAAAGAAAGATATAGAAAAGAGCCTTAATATCTCTTGGCAAACACGTTCTGTATGGGATCGTAATTATAGTGAAACTAGATTACCAGCTGTTCCTTCTGCAATATTAGAGACTTTATCACATCAAAACTTCCCTGATATCAAGTTGGGACAAGATCCTAATTTTAAGTTTACACTAGCACGTTCTATATATAAGACTATTCTGAAGTATGAAGCAGATATGCATCATACAAGATATGTGGTTCAACCACTTGCTCCTAATAGCTTTAAAATAGAATATATTTCTGCCAAGAAGATACGTTTGCAGTGGAAAGCTACATCGGATGTAAGTGAGCCAACAGCTATACCTACTTCATATAATGTCTATACATCTATCGGAAACAGTGGATTTGATAATGGTGTGAATGTGCGTGATTCTTATTACGACATAGAATTAGAACCAGGGATGGTCTATAATTTTAAGATTACAGCTTGTAATCGTGGTGGAGAAAGTTTCCCAACAGAGACATTATCTGCTTTCCAACGTAACGGTGCTAAACAGACCATTTTAATTATCAATGGTTTTCATCGTCTTTCTTCTCCAGCTGTTATCAATAACAACTTAGAGCAAGGATTTGATATAGAAGCCGACCCTGGGTTGAGCTACATTAATAATGCAGGCTGGAGTGGTAGGCAGAGCAACTTCGATGTTTCTATGATGGGAAAAGAAGGTGTAAATGCTCTTGGTTATGGTGGCGAAGAACTTGTTGGTAAAGTTATAGCAGGTAATAATTTTAGTTATACACGTGAACATGCGGAAGCTTTATCACATGCTGGTAATTATAATATTGTTAGTTGTAGTAGTAAAGCCGTAGAAAATGGCGAGATTGATCTTTCCAAATATACCCTTGTTGATTTAGTACTTGGAAATGAGAAGGATGATGGGCATAGTCTCATTTATTATAAGAGTTTTAAACCATCTCTTCGTCAAAAACTTTCGACGTATCTCCAGAAGCATGGTAAGTTGCTTGTTAGTGGTTCCTATCTTGCTTCAGATATGCAAGGTGCAGAAGAACAACTTTGGTTGAAGAACTATCTTAAAGTTACTTATGATGGTTCTAATGCCGATAATTACAATTCTACAGTTAGTGGAATGGGAACGTCATTTGATATCTATCGCACAATAAATGAGCAGCATTATGGTGCTTATACACCTGATAATATTTCACCAACAGATAATGCTTTCTGTGCTCTTACTTATGCAGATGGGCATGGTGCAGCTGTAGCATACAAAGGTAATGATTATAGCGTGTTTACCACATCTTTCCCTCTTGAATGTATAAAGAGTTCATCTATACGTAACAACATAATGAAAGGAATCATCACTTACTTGATGAGTAAATAATAATCTTAAAAGTTAAAGCTATGTACAAAATTCAAGCAAATGCCACAGGCACGAGAAGTATCGAAATTAGTGATAAACATCTAAAGACTATTCAGAAGTATGCCCTTCTCACTGGTCTTGTAGATTCTAATGGAATTGTTGATGAAAACATTCTTGATAAGTTAAAGTTTAATATACGTGGTCTATTAGAGTCTGAACCTGGAAAGGATAAAGAACTTTTGGATTTATGTTTAGATGTTATTTACAACCAAAATATGAAAGCTATTGGACTTAACAATCTCATTAAGCTTTACAAGACCTGGGTAGCAGAACATCAGGTTGAGGTGAATCTTGGAGAAGAGACAATAGAAGAATAAACTAAAGAAGTAATCGTTTGAGTTCACAAAAGAAAAAACAAGAATCTGCTAAGCAGAATAGAAAGAACACAACTTCTACTCCACAAAGAAGAGAGCAAAAAGTAACTGCTTCCAAAGAGCAAACAAAAAGTTATAGTCGGTTTCAACTAACCGACTTTTTGCCGACAACAAAGAAAGAAGTTGAATTGAGAGGATGGGATCAGTTGGATATCATCCTATTTTCAGGTGATGCCTATATTGATCATCCTGCTTTCGGGGTTGCTGTTATAGGTCGTACATTAGAAGCTGCTGGTTATAAAGTCGCAATTGTACCACAACCTGATTGGCATGGTGACCTTAGAGACTTTAAGAAACTCGGTCGTCCTCGTCTCTACTTTGGTATTGCACCAGGAGCCATGGACTCAATGGTAAATAAGTACACTGCCAATCGTCGCTTACGTTCGGAAGATGCTTATTCTCCTGATGGTCGTCACGACTTACGTCCAGAGTATCCTAGTATTGTTTATGCTAATATTCTAAAACAACTTTATCCTGATGTTCCTGTAGTGTTGGGAGGTATCGAAGCCTCTTTACGCCGCTTGACTCATTATGACTATTGGAAAGATTGCTTGCGCAAGTGTATTCTTTGTGATGCACATGCTGACATGATTATCTATGGAATGGGGGAAAAGCAAGTCGTTGAGATTGCAAAGGAACTAGAAACAGGGATTAGCATAAAGGATCTTAAGAATATCCCTCAAACAGTCTATCTATGTAAAGAAGAAGAAATACCTGGTGGAATTAATGAGGATGATATAGTTCTCCATTCACATGAAGCGTGTCTTCATAATAAAAAGTTTCAAGCAGAGAACTTTAAGTACATAGAAGAGGAGTCCAACAAGAAGCATGCTCAACGTATCCTACAAGCAGTAGATAATCTTTATGCTGTTGTAAACCCTCCCTACCCTACTATGACAACAGCAGAGGTTGATGCTGCATACGATTTGCCATACACTCGAGAACCTCATCCCAAGTATCGTGGTAAAACAATCCCTGCCTACGAAATGATTAAACATAGTGTTAACATTCATCGTGGTTGCTTCGGTGGTTGTGCTTTCTGTACAATCTCCGCTCACCAAGGTAAGTTTGTTAGTTGTCGTTCCAAGGAAAGTATTCTGAAAGAGGTAAAACAAGTTATAGAGATGCCTGATTTCAAAGGCTACCTATCCGATCTTGGTGGTCCTTCGGCTAATATGTATGGTATGGCTGGTAAGAATCAAAAGGCATGTGAACATTGTAAACGTCCAAGCTGTGTAAATCCAGAGATTTGTCCTAACCTCAATACTGATCATTCAAGACTGCTCGATATTTATCATTCTGTTGATGAACTTTCTGGAATAAAGAAGAGTTTCATTGGCTCCGGTGTTCGATACGATTTACTATTGCACAAGAGTAAAGATGAGAAGAGTAATGAAGCAGCAAGACAATACACACATGAACTGATTACACGTCATGTCAGTGGACGATTAAAGGTTGCTCCGGAACACACTTCTGATCGTGTTCTAAAGTTAATGCGAAAGCCTTCCTTCCAACAGTTCTATATCTTTAAGAGAATATTCGATAGAATTAATCGTGAAGAAGGTTTACGACAACAGATTATTCCTTATTTCATCTCTTCACATCCTGGATGTCAGGAAGAAGATATGGCAGAATTAGCAGTACTTACAAAGGACTTAGACTTTCATTTGGAGCAAATACAGGACTTCACTCCAACTCCAATGACAGTATCAACAGAGGCATGGTACACAGGCTATGATCCATATACTTTAGAGCCAATCTTCTCTGCAAAGACCCCAAAGGAGAAACTAGCCCAACGACAGTTCTTCTTTTGGTACAAGCCAGAGGCACGTCGTGATATAGAAAGGGAATTACAACGAATTGGACGTAGTGATCTTATAGGGAAACTTTACGACAATATGCCTAAGCGACATCCTCGCACGGTTTATGATCCAAAGGCAATTGGAAGTTCCCCAGAAGTGGATCAACATCAAAGTAGTAGTCGCCCACGAAAACAAAAACGAGGGCAACAGTTTACAAGTCGTAATAGTTCTTCTACACAAAGTAGCAATAAACCCAAGAGTTATAATCCAAACTTTAGAAGCAATAGACGACATAAGCAAAGGTAAGACTTAACAATATTTAAAGAGGTGAAGATTAGTATCTCCACCTTTTTTATTACTTTTGCATATAATTTTATAAAAAGGAAATGACGTTTACAATAAATAGACGTAAGATCCTTTTCTAAGGGAAAGTAACATCGAACATATAGTGAAGCTATAAATAAGAAAATAAAAACAAATTATGAGTAAGCAAACAGAAAAGATCAAGGCTCTCGTAGAGAAGCGTGAGTTGGCTCGCTTAGGCGGTGGTCAGAAAGCCATTGATAAGCAGCATGAGCGCGGCAAGTACACAGCACGTGAGCGCATTGAAATGCTGGTTGATAAAGGTAGTTTTGAGGAGTATGATATGTTCAAACTCCATCGTTGCCACAACTTCGGTATGGAGAAGAAACAATATCTAGGTGATGGTGTTGTTGCTGGTTCAGCAACAATTGATGGTCGCCTCGTTTATCTCTATGCCCAAGACTTTACTGTAAATGGTGGTTCTCTTTCAGAAACCATGGCACAGAAGATCTGTAAGGTAATGGACATGGCTATGACTAACGGCGCACCTGTTATCTGTATGAACGACTCTGGTGGTGCACGTATCCAAGAGGGTATCTCTGCATTGGCAGGTTATGGCGAGATATTTGAGCGCAACATTCTTGCTTCAGGTGTGATTCCACAGATCTCTAGCATTCTTGGTCCTTGTGCAGGTGGTGCTGTTTACTCTCCAGCCTTAACTGACTTCATCATCATGAAGGAACAAACAAGTTATATGTTCCTTACTGGTCCTAAGGTTGTTAAGACTGTTACAGGTGAGGACATTGATGCAGAACATCTTGGAGGTGCCAGCGTTCATGCGTCTAAGAGTGGTGTAACTAGTTTCACGGCTAAGACAGAAGAAGAGGCAATGGACTTGATTAAGAAGTTGCTTTCTTATATTCCTTCTAACAATCGTGAGGAAGCTCCACGCGTAGAGTGTACCGACCCTATTGATCGTAAGGAAGACCTCTTGAATGAGATTATCCCAGACGATCCAAACCAAGCATACGATATGTATAAGGTAATCCAGGCTGTAACCGATAACGGAGAGTTCTTCGAGGTACAACCTAAGTTTGCTAAGAATATCATTACAGGTTTCGCTCGTTTCAATGGTCAGAGTGTTGGTATCGTTGCTAACCAGCCATCAGCATACGCAGGTGTATTGGATACGAACGCTAGCCGTAAGGGTGCTCGTTTCGTTCGTTTCTGTGACGCTTTCAATATTCCAATCGTTTCACTCGTTGATGTACCGGGCTTCCTCCCAGGTACAGGTCAGGAGTACAATGCCGTTATTCTTCATGGTGCTCAGTTGCTCTACGCTTACGGCGAAGCTACAGTACCAAAGATTACAATCACATTGCGTAAGAGCTATGGTGGTTCTCACATCGTAATGGGTTGCAAGCAGCTTCGTTCAGATCTTAACTTCGCATGGCCAAGCTCAGAGATTGCTGTAATGGGTGCTTCTGGTGCAGTTGCAGTACTCTGTGGCAAAGAGGCTAAGCAAGTTAAAGAGCAAGGTGGTGATGTAAAGCAGTTCCTCGCAGAGAAAGAAGAGGAATACTCAGAGAAGTTTGCTAATCCATATCAAGCAGCTCAATTTGGTTATATCGATGATGTTATCGAACCACGCAACACTCGTTTCCGCATCTGCCGCGGCTTAGCACAACTTGCTCACAAGAAGCAGGATCTCCCAGCTAAGAAGCATGGTTGTATGCCAATGTAATTGCAGGAGGCTAGAATATGGATAAGAACGTATATGCTGTAATAGCGATGGCACTCTACGAGTTTGCCGGAAACAATGTTCACGACATCGAACCAAGCATTATAACCATTAAGCCAAAGCAAACAATGTGGGATGCTAAGTTCGAAATAATGACAAAGAAACCATAATAGAAAGTCAAATGAAAGAATTTAAATATACAATCGACGGCAAAGAGTATAAAGTCGAGATTGGTGAGATTAGCGCAGAGAATGTTGCTGAAGTTACTGTAAATGGTGACAAATACAGTGTTCAGATGGATAAGCCAACTGAGCCAGAGAAGAAGAAGGTTGAGCTCGGCAAACCTGCTGCAACTGAAGCTAACGAAGACGCTGCACCAGCAGCTGCAATCAACGCATCTGCTGCTATCAAGGCTCCACTACCTGGTACGATCACTTCTGTTGAAGTAACTGTAGGACAGGAAGTAAAGGCTGGCGACACCGTTGTTGTTCTTGAGGCTATGAAGATGCAAAATAGCATTGAGGCTGAAAAGGATGGTAAGGTAACCGCTATTGCTGTTAAAGTTGGTCAAGCTGTACTTGAGGATGACCCATTGGTTGTTATTGAGTAAGACAATATTGTTCTCTATATACATGTAATTAGTGTATATAAATAAGGTAAGCCCCGGAAGTCGATTTACATCACTTTCGGGGATTACTATATAATAAGGTGGCACTTTAATGTTTAGCCCCATCTAATGTATAGAAAAATACGGATTCCACATTAGGAACAACTCCATCAGACACACGCTCTTGTATGATGAGAACCTTTAAGTTAAACGACAAATGTACTTTAAGTTAGCGGTTGATTGTACTTTAAGTTAGAGTCCAATCGTACTTTAACTTAAACATCTTTTCTGATTTATACTTAGCGAACTACTTTCTACTCGTTTGTATAGTGAATTATACAAACGTGTATAATCAGTTATACAAACGTGTATAATATCGTACTCTAACTTAAAATGCTTTCGTACTCTAAGTGAGAGATTAATCTTACCTCAAGTAGGATGTTAACAAAACATTGACTTAAACATAGAAAGCTGTTTAAGTCAATGTGTTCGAATAAGTTAACGGGTGAAGAATTAAGTTCATTATTAGTAGTGTATCAAGCCCTACTAATAAGAATTATTGGACTTTAATCTTAAGTCTTTTGCTTACTATTAAAGAGTGTTCCCCTCTTTTGGGAATATAACAGAAGGCTTAAACTTCTTAGCCTCCTCAAAATCCATCATTGCATAAGAGATGATAATTACGGTATCACCTACAACGGCTTTACGGGCGGCAGCACCATTGAGACAAACGCAACCGCTTCCACGCTCCCCCTTTATAATATAAGTCTCAAGACGTTCACCATTGTTATTGTTGACAATTTGCACTTTCTCGCCAGCTATCATATTAGCTGCATCCATGAGGTCTTCATCAATGGTTATACTTCCCATATAGTGAAGGTTTGCCTCTGTGATTGTTGCACAATGTATCTTACTCTTTAATACTTCTATTTGCATTTCTTTTCTATCCTCTATATTTAATATGGTCAATCAATCTTATTGGAGTTTTACCGCAATAGACGGTTATACATCCAACGATATTTGTTGATTCGTTCCAGTCAGTAACATCTAGAAGTGTGTTACCATCTACGATTGCGAAGTACTCAACTTCTAGTCCAGATATAGCATTGATGTCAGCTATAACCTTATCATGAGTTTCCTTTACACTATGCCTTTGAGAGAACTCTATACTTTCCTTCAAGGCTCTGTAAATGTTAGGAGCAATAGCACGCTCGTCATTCGTAAGCAATGTGTTACGAGAACTCTTTGCTAATCCGTCTTTGTCACGAATGATAGGACATTCAACTATTTCTATATCCTTCTGTAAACCAAGATATTCTACGAGACGTTTAATAACAGCAATCTGCTGCCAATCTTTCTCACCAAAGTACGCACGGTTAGGGCGTGTGATATAAAACAATCTACTAACCACCTGACAAACACCATTAAAATGTCCTGGTCGCTTAGCTCCCTCCATAACAGTTGATTGTGGTGGGAAGTTGAACTGTCGAGTATCAGGTTGTGGATATATTTCATCAGCAGATGGAGCAAAGACATAGTTGGCACCACATTGTTCGAGAAGTTTACAATCAGCCTCCAGTGTACGTGGATAACGCTCCAAGTCTCCCTTATCGTTGAATTGTGTTGGATTTAAGAAGACAGAGACAATCGTTACATCATTCTCTTCCACACTACGCTTAACGAGTGAAGCATGTCCTTCGTGTAAAGCCCCCATTGTCGGAACTAATCCGATAGTCTTGTTATCTTTTCGCAAAGAGAAAAGCTCATTTTGGACATCAACAATCTTTTTAAAAACTTTCATTAGTCACTATAATTTAAACGCTGCAAAGTAACAACAAAATTATTAAAAAGACGAGAAATAACATGAAATAATGAGAATAAGTAATACATTTCCACCCTTTCTAATTGAAAACAAGCTGAATCTCAGTTTTTATTCGTACCTTTGTAAGCAATATTAAATTTCTAACATAAAGAATGGGAAAGAAAGTATTATTTGTTAATCAAGAAATCATACCATACGTACCTGAGACTGAAATGTCTCATTATGGTTCTGAGATGCCACACCTTATGCAAGAAGCAGGATATGAAATTCGTACTTTCATGCCTAAGTGGGGAAGTGTTAATGAGCGTCGGGGACAGTTACATGAAGTGATACGTCTCTCGGGGATGAACTTGATTATAGACGATACAGACCATCCATTGATTATCAAGGTGGCAAGTATCCCGCAGACTCGCATTCAAGTCTACTTTATAGATAATGAAGACTATTTTCAGAAGCGTTCTGCGATGACAAAGGATGAATTAGGCAATGATTATCCAGATAATGGTGAACGTGCAATCTTCTTTGCAAGAGGAGTTCTAGAAACAGTAAAGAAGCTCCGTTGGGCACCAGACATTATTCATTGTCAAGGTTGGATGGCATCTGTTATACCATTCTATGTTAAGACGGCTTACCGTGATGAGCCTCAATTTGCTAACTCAAAAGTAGTCACATCTCTTTTCTCGGAACAACCACAGGATAGTCTTGGGGTCAATTTCAAGAAGAGTTTAGAGTTCCGTGAAGCAAAGGCTGAGAGCCTAAAGAAGTATGGGGATAACTTTGACTTTATGGAACTTGGTAAGTTGGCAATCGACTACTCTGATGGTGTTATTAGCACTAGTGAGGGCGTTAATGCAGCACTAATTGATTATGCAAAGAATAACGAAAAACAACTTCTTGAGCATATAGCTAATGATACGGAACTAAAGGGTAAGTATTCAGACTTTTATAACAACTTGATTTAATGAAAAGAAACTTTATTGTAGCATGTTTACTGGCAGCCTGTTTCGGCATGGTATCATGTGACGATACGACTAATACAATTGGAGGTTCATTAATAGACAACATTGATAAACTCTCCGTGAAAGCTGATACTTTCAATGTAACATCGAAAACGGTATTGGCTGATAGAGTTATTGGGCGTACATCAACTGGATACTTGGGGCGAATGGAAGATCCTGAAACTAGAACAATGGTTACAGGTAACTTCATGGCACAATTTCATGTATTAAATGATTACCAATTACCAAAGGCAGACTCTATCATGAGTCGTGATGCTAATGGAATCATAGCTGACTCATGTGATATACGTTTGTACTATTCTTCTTACTATGGTGATTCTCTTAGTCAGATGAAGCTCACTGCGTATGAACTACAAAAGCCAATAGAGGAAGGACAGGTATATTACTCTGACTTTGATCCAGAGGCACAAGGTTATATACGTACAAATGGAATTGCAGTACGACGTTCTTACACCTTATTAGATTATACAGAAGAGGATAGTATTCGTAATACAAAGGGGTATAAACGTAATATTATCATCAGACTCAATAAACCTTATACGGATAAGAATGGGCAGACATACAATAACTATGGAACTTACTTGATGCGCAAGTATCAACAAGACCCTGCTGCTTTCCGTAATCCATATAAGTTCTTACATGATATTTGTCCTGGATTCTACTTTAAAATAGATGGCGGCTCTGGTTCTATGGCACATATTCTCACAGCCCAACTTAATATCTATTTCAAGCATAAAGAGAAAGGAAAGGTAAATGAAACTTCAACGAATCTTATAGGTACGGAAGAAGTGCTACAGATGACTAACTTTGCTAATGATAACACCCGCTTACAGCAGTTGGCTGCAGAGACAGGTTATACATACCTAAAGTCTCCTGCTGGATTGTTCACGGAACTTTCACTACCAATGTCTGACATTTTGTCGGCTCACAGCAATGACTCTATAAATTCAGCGAAGATTGTTCTGCTACGCCAAAATAATACGTCAAAAAGTAATTATCAATTTGGCATACCAAAGAACATTGTGATGGTTCCTTCAGATAGTGTTCAATCGTTCTTTGCTAACAATCGCCTTCCTGATAGTAAGACGTCGTTCTTGGCAACATACAATTCAAAGGAAAATGCTTATACCTTTAATAATATAGCAGGGATAGTAAACTTGTTTGCACACCATCAGAATGGAAGTGCTAATTGGGGTAAAGTAACCTTGGTTCCGGTTGAAGTTCAGACTGTACAGCAAGGTACGGGTGAAAGTGCAGTAACTAAAATTATAAAGGTCTCTCATGACATGGGGTTGTCAAGTACAAAGTTGCTAGGTAACACCACAGGAGCAAATAACATAAAGATTTCAGTTATATATAGCAAGTTCAATGGCAGATAACTTCTTAGAACGTCATCGAGAGGATTACGAACGTCGTAAGGCTGCTTGGCTTAAGAAAAAGAAATTGGGATTAATACATAAGAAAAGTTCAGAAAAGCCAACGATGACGCAAGATAAACGTTAAATATTAATAGTATCGGATATATCATTTACAGGTATATCCGATTATTGTTTGTTTTGGCATAGCATTTGTTTATGATACATCACTATTATAGGGCTTTATTGTCCTTAAATAAGTGAGTTAATTAATAAGAAAGGTTTAAGGATATGATGAATCAATTTTCCCCGAAAGTCTCGGAAATTCTTTCATTCAGTAGAGAGGAAGCTAAGCGATTGACAAGTAAGTCAGTTGCTCCAGAACATATCATGTTAGCTATCCTGCGAGAGAAGTCAGGGCCTGTTTGGGATCTATTCAACCGCTGGGAGGTTGATACCGACTACCTAAAGAAAGAAATAGAAAATAAGATAAAGGAGGAGAACGTTGGAGCGGGTGAAGCTGTCTCTGACTTACTATTGAATGAACAAGCTAATAATGTATTGAAGCTGTCAGTTCTAGAAGCACGTTTACAGCACGCACAGACTGTGGACATAATTCATCTCTTTCTAGCGATTCTTCACGACTCGTCTAACAATGCTGCAAAGACATTATTGGAAGAGAGAGGACTTAGTTATAACAATGTAACCGCAATGTTAAAACCACATGCAAACCCAACAAGGAATGGCATTGGTATGGCAGAAGAAGAAGAGTTGGATGATGAGGAAATGTCACCTTCATCGAGTGCAAAGAATACTAAAACAACGCAAACAACTCGCACGAAGTCGAAAACTCCTGTACTTGATAGTTTCGGTACAGACTTAACTCAAGCTGCCTTAGAAGGTAAACTTGATCCGGTCGTTGGTCGTGAGCGTGAAATTATGCGTGTTAGTGAGATACTTGGTCGCAGGAAGAAGAACAATCCAATTCTTATTGGCGAACCAGGAGTTGGTAAGAGTGCCATTGTTGAAGGCTTAGCCCAACTCATCGTTAAGCGTCTCACCTCTCCTATCCTCTTTGATAAACGTGTGATGACACTCGATCTAACCGCAGTTGTCGCTGGTACTAAGTATAGAGGACAATTTGAGGAACGTATACGCGCTTTGATTAAAGAGATTGAGCAGAACCCAGACATTATAGTCTTCATTGATGAGATCCATACCCTAATCGGAGCTGGTTCCTCACCCGGTTCAATGGATGCCGCCAACATATTAAAGCCAGCCTTGGCTAGGGGTACCATCCAATGTATTGGTGCTACAACCATGGACGAGTATCGCAATTCTATAGAAAAGGACGGAGCCTTAGAGCGTCGTTTCCAGAAAGTTCAAGTTGAACCAACAACTATAGAAGAGACCTTACAAATCCTTGAGAATATAAAGGATCGTTATGAAGCTCACCATCACGTGAAATATACAACAGAGGCTTTAAAGGCGTGTGTAAAGTATGCCGATCGTTATATAAGTGACCGCTTCTTTCCCGATAAGGCTATTGATATTATTGACGAAGCCGGTTCGCGCACTCATCTTCAGCATGTGAAGGTTCCGCAAGTTATCCTTGACATACAAGGACAGATAGAGGAAGCACTGCAAAAGAAGCAAGATGCAGTGAAGAACCAGAACTTTGAATTAGCTGCAGGGTTCCGAGATAAGCAGACCGAACTAGAACAAAGGTTAAAGGACGAGCAAGAGAAATGGCAGAAAGGAGACACCACTGATAAGGTCGAGATATCAGAGGATACTATAGCTGATGTCGTCTCCCTAATGACAGGTGTACCCGTACAGCGAATGCAAGAAGCAGAAGGCATACGATTACGGAACATGGGTAGTGATTTAAAGAAATTGGTCATTGCTCAAGATACAGCTATTGACAAGATGGTTAAGGCGATTCAACGTAATCGTGTTGGACTGAAAGACCCTAACCACCCTATTGGTGCTTTCATGTTCTTAGGTCCGACTGGTGTTGGTAAAACTTATCTTGCTAAACGCTTAGCCGAATTGATGTTTGGTTCTTCTGATGCACTTATTCGCATTGATATGAGTGAATATACAGAGAGCTTCAACACCTCACGCCTTGTTGGTGCACCTCCAGGATACGTTGGGTATGAAGAAGGAGGACAACTAACCGAAAAGGTTCGCCGTCATCCCTACTCTATTGTCTTGTTGGACGAGATTGAGAAAGCACATGGAAATGTATATAACATGCTCCTGCAAGTTCTTGATGAAGGAAGATTGACCGATGGTAATGGTAGACTAATAGACTTCCGTAATACTGTCATCATTATGACTTCAAATGCAGGTACACGCCAACTAAAGGAATTTGGTCAAGGCGTAGGCTTTAGGGCTGTCAATCTTAATGGGCTTTCACATAGCGAGAGCGATAAGGAAAGAGCTAGAAGCATTATCCAAAAGAGCTTGAGTAAGCAGTTTGCCCCAGAGTTCTTAAATCGTTTAGATGAGATAATCACATTCGATCAACTTGATTTGAATGCTATTCTCAAGATTATCGACATAGAACTTAAAGGTCTGTTCAAGCGTGTTAAGGCGTTAGGCTATGACATGGAGATAAGTGATGAAGCCAAGACGTTTGTAGCAACAAAGGGCTATGATGTTCAATTCGGTGCTCGACCATTGAAACGTGCTATCCAGAATTACATTGAAGATGGATTAAGCGAGTTAATCCTTTCTAATGAGATAAAGTCTGGTGATGTTATCTGCGTTTCTAAGGAGAAAGAAAGTGACAAGCTCAACTTTGTTACAAAACCATCCACGCCTAACACGGACAAGGAAGCAGAAGATTAAATGGAATAGAAGTTTTTAGACTTTAGATAACAATGAACCTCAAAAGTTAGACATCTAGCTTTTGAGGTTTTTCGTTGATTTATATTTAACGTTGGGAACGATGACTAATATGTAAGGAACTATATTCCGTCTGTTATTATAGAAGGAAATAATCGGAACATAAAGGAGGATTTTCGTTTAATTGAAAGTATGAGTATAGGTTAACTTAAAGTACAAGTATAGGTTAACTTATAGTACGATTGTAGGTTAACTTAAAGTGCGAGTGTAGGTTAACTTAAAGTACGAGTATAGGTTAACTCAAAATCTTATCGTAAAAAAAATAGAAGTCCTCATAGTAATTAATGAGGACTTCTATAGTGATATAACTTTATAAAAAGCGTTGTTCTATTTCAGCGAGAATTATAATCTAAGGCTCTTTTTGATAGCCTCAATCTTCTTCTCTGCACGCTCTTCACATAACTTGTACTCGGCAGCTGTATTCATAACATCCTTCACCTCAAGATAGAACTTAATCTTAGGTTCAGTTCCTGAAGGACGCACACTAACCTTTGTGCCATCTGTGCAGAACCATTGCAGAACGTTGCTCGTTTCAGGCATATCAAGTTTCTCCTTAGAACCATCAGCCTTTGTTAGTTCAAGGCTCTGATAGTCCTTTGTTATCTCAATAACACTACCACCGAGATCCTTAGGAGGATTAGAACGGAAGTCTTTCATCATCTGTTGAATCTCATCAGCACCACTCTTGCCCGGACGTTCAACATTGATGGTAAACTCTTTACTATATCCATATTCAAGATAAATATCCATGAGAATATCATAAAGTGTCTTACCATGATCCTTAGCGTAAGCACAAATCTCAGCTAAAAGTGAGCATGCGCTGACAGCATCCTTATCGCGAACAAAGTCTTCAGCTAGGAAGCCGTAGCTCTCTTCACCACCACCAATATACTGCTGCTTACCTTCAGACAATGCAATCTCACGTGCAATCCACTTGAAACCAGTATAACAATCACGCATCTCTACATGTTGCTTCTCGGCAATCTTGTGAATTACCTCTGTTGTAACGATAGTCTTAACGATGAAGTCAGTTGGTTTCATCTTGCCTACAGCTTGTCTATTTGTGATAATATACCACAAGAAGAGAAGGCAGGTTTGGTTTCCATTAATAAGTACCCACTCACCATTAGAATCCTTACAAGCCATACCTACACGGTCAGCATCAGGGTCGGAAGCCATGAGGATGTCGGCATCTAGTTCCTTAGCGTCACGCAAACCTAAGGTTAAAGCCTCAGCGAACTCTGGGTTAGGACGATCAACAGTTGGGAAGTTACCATCTTTGATCATCTGCTCTTTCACACAATGAACGTTATCAAAGCCCCATAAAGCTAGGGAACGTGGAATCATGACACGACCAGCACCATGTAATGGAGTGTACACAATCTTTAAGTCGTGCTGATGTTTGATAACCTCTGGGTCAATGCAGATAGTCTTAACCTGATCCAAGTAAGGTTTGTCAATGTCTTCGCCGATAATTTGAATCAACTCTTTGTTTCCATCAAACTTAATATCTTCAACCTTAACATTGTTTACTTCATCGATAATGCCCTTGTCATGAGGAGCAAGCACTTGTGCACCGTCCTCCCAATAAGCCTTGTAGCCATTATACTCACGTGGGTTGTGGCTCGCTGTGATGTTTACACCAGCTTGTGCTTTCAGGTAACGAATAGCAAACGAACATTCAGGAGTTGGTCTCAAGTCATCAAATAGATATGCCTTAATACCATTTGCAGAGAAGATGTTAGCTACAGTTTCAGCAAAGAGACGGGAATTGTTACGGCAGTCGTGACAAACAACTACACTGATTTTCTCTTTGTTCTTGAAATTACGTTTCAAGTAGTTAGCAAAGCCCTGTGTTGCCATACCCACTGTATAGATGTTCATTCGGTTAGAACCAGCTCCCATAATGCCTCGAAGTCCACCTGTACCAAATTCTAAGTCTTTGTAGAAGCTCTCGATAAGATCAGTCTTATCCTCGTTCTTAATCATTGACTCAACGGCTGTTCTTGTCTCTAAGTCAAAAGCAGGAGACAACCACTGCTTGGCTTTACTCTCGCATTCAGCGATGAGTGTCTGGTTATTTTCCATAATTTAAGTCTTTCGTATTTACAATTTATTATTTGCAAATATAAGCATTTATTCCGAGAAAACGTTTGGGGGTTAATTATTTTTTGTATTTTTGCACCAGTTAAACTTAACGATTCATATTAGTTGCATTCATGCCCTTTTGATCGTTTAGAGATAACGAAGTATTCATTTAATTAGACATCCTTACATGAATTTGAATTTTGAAGGAATCCTTCTTGCAATATGCACGTTTTTAATTATAGGTCTGTGCCATCCTTTAGTTATAAAGACAGAGTATTATTTTGGTACAAAGCCATGGTGGATATGGTTAGTATCGGGTATTGCTTGTTGTGTAGGTGCTTTGTTTGTTGAAAGTATCTTTTGGTCGGCTCTCTTAGGAGTCTTAGGAGCATCATTACTTTGGGGTATTGGTGAATTACTAGCACAAGAGAAACGAGTGGCAAAGGGTTGGTTCCCTATGAATCCCAAGCGCAAGGAGCATTACGAGCATATTAAGAAAGATGAGAGTCTATGCCCTGTCTGCAAAGAAAAAGATAATCATTAAGACTTATTCATGGTGGTAAGGCTCACCTTTTATTATAGTGCAAGCTCGATAGAGTTGCTCGGTAAAAATGAGACGAACCATTTGATGAGAGAAGGTCATACGTGAAAGTGAAATCTTATCATTCGCTCTAGTGTATACCTCTTGTGAGAAACCATAAGGCCCGCCAATAACGAAAACTAAACGGCGGGCTGTGTTTTGCTTTCGTGTTAACCAATCGGCATACTGAAGAGAAGTAAGTTCTGAGCCATGTTCGTCCAAGAGGACTACAGTATCAGTTGGCTGAATCTCCTTCATAATGAGTTCTCCTTCCTTTTGTTTCTGTTGCTCCTCCGATAGATTCTTTGTATTCTTTAGCTCAGGTATAGTTGTGATTGAGAAAGGCATATAATGCTTTATCCGACTTGTATAATCATCTATTCCCTCTCTAAATATCTTACTTTGTGTCTTACCAACTAAGAGTAATATTGTCTTCATACTTCTTTGCGAATGATTATAGTTTATGCACTTCCTCCCAAATACGCTGTACTGGTAAGCCCATGACATTAAAGTAACTGCCATTGATAGAAGTTACACCAACATAGCCTATCCATTCTTGTATTCCATAGGCACCAGCCTTATCAAAGGGTTTGAAGTGTTCTATGTAATAATTGATTTCTTCATCACTCAGTTGCTTGAAGGTTACATCTGTTGTGACTGAAAAGGAATGGTAATCAGTAGAGGTAAGTAGACATACACCTGTAACAACCTGATGTTTACGTCCACTGATAAGATGAAGCATTCTACGAGCATCATTAGCATCTACAGGCTTTCCAAGAACTTCATTATCCACCACAACAACAGTATCAGCAGTAATAACCAAGTCCTCTTCTGTTATCATTGATTTATAAACCTCAGCCTTCTCACGCGCTATATATCCTGCCACATCAACAGCTGGTAGGTCGTGAGGATAGTCTTCAGCAACATCAGGTAACACCTTTACCTCAAAATCAAGATCTAATCCTGCTAGTAGTTCCCTTCTACGTGGAGAATTACTAGCTAATATAATATGTTTCTTCATTACCAACCAAATGCTTTTGCGTTCATCACCCACTTTCCTTGTGCTTTCATCACCTGCTCTAAGATGTCACGTGCAACTCCATAGCCCCCTTTGTAGTCACTGATGTAAGTAGCTATTTGCTTGATTTCCGTGCAAGCATCTTTAGGGCAACATGGACAGCCTGCCAACGTCATGACTTCATAATCGGGAATATCATCCCCTACGTAGATAATCTCCTCTTCTTTCAGATCATACTTCCTTAAAAAATCATTCCAAGTCTTGATCTTCATAGAGCAGTTAATGTAAACATCCTTAACACCAAGGTACTCGTAACGTGAACGAACATTCTCGTTATGTCCGCCCGTCATAATTGCTAATTGTAGTCCATGCTTGACAGCTAATTGTATGGCATAACCATCCTTGATATTGATTGTGCGAATAGGATCACCCTTCTCGTCCATGAGAACAGTACTAGCAGAAAGGACGCCATCCACGTCAAAGACAACTGCTTTTATTTTCTTTAAATCGTAGTTTATCATTCTTATTTATTGTGTGAATGTATATCATTAGAAAGCCTCTCATAGATAGCTTGCAAACTAGGATGTGATTCCATCAATGCCATTTGCTTGTCAATAACATTCTGATCCCATCTAACAGCTGGTCCTGTTTGTGCTTGTAGTGGTGACATCGTGTGAATCTTATTGGTCGTTTCATCTATCAGTGGTAACATGACATCGAATGGAATACCTTGTTCACTTAGGATGTCTGAGGCTATACTATAACAATGGTTCGTAAAGTTACAAGCCCATACAGCAGCTAGATGTAAATATTTGCGCTTCTCACTGCTTAATGATATGACACGTTTCGCAATGCTCTCGGCTAAAGTTCTAATGTCTTCTTCCACAGCTTCAGAGTTTCCCTCAATAAAGATTGGAATATTCTCGAAACTCACGTTTTTAGTCTTTGAAAAAGTTTGCATCGGATAGAACACACCATAACGTTGAGCTGAATCCTTAAAGCAATCAATCGACATGGAACCAGCAGTATGAAGGAAGAGTTTGTCTTCCCTACCCTTGCATACCTGCATAATTAACTGACAAAGCACACTATCCTTTACTGAAAAAATATATACATCAGCATCATCACGCAAGCTATTAAGACAAGTCAATGGTTCTGCACCTAGCTTCTTTGCCAATTCACAGGCAGACTTCTCTGTCCTACTAAAGACCTGATCAATCTTAAAGCCAGCTTTAACAAGAGCCTGCCCTAATTGTGTTGCAAGATTGCCTGCACCTATCAATGTAATATGCTTCATGACAACAAAATTAATCATTTTCTAGGAAAATGTTGTTGTGAGAGATAGTCTTTTTAAAAAAGAATTGCTATTTTCGCAGTAATAAAACAAGGAGTTATAGAGCAAATGAAGTTCTTAGGAATCATACCCGCACGTTATTCTTCTTCCCGTTTCCCTGGAAAGCCATTGGCTATGTTGGGCGGAAAGCCAGTGATACAGCATGTTTATGAAAGAGTAAAGAGTGTTCTTACGGATGTATATGTGGCTACTGATAATGCACATATATATAAGGTGGTAACTGACTTTGGGGGGAAAGCTATTATGACTCGTGAGGAACATGAGAGTGGAACAGAGCGTGCAAGCGAAGCCTTAGATAAGATTGAAGGTAAGTTTGATGTCGTTATCAATATACAAGGTGACGAGCCTTTTATTCAAAGTGAGCAAATCAAAATGCTGATGTCTAGTTTTGCTGACGAACAAACTCAGATTGCAACCTTAGGAGTTCCTTTGAAGTCGATGGACGATGTAAGTAAAAGCAATACACCGAAGATCGTTATTGATAATCATAACAATGCTCTCTACTTCTCTCGCTCTGTAATTCCATTTGTGCGAGGGATAAATCAAGCGGACTGGTTGCGTCATTATCCTTTCTTAAAGCACGTTGGACTTTATGCTTATCGAACAGAAACGTTACGCGAAATTAGTAAATTACCCTTATCTTCCTTAGAATTTGCAGAAAGATTAGAGCAGCTCCGATGGTTACAAAATGGTTATCGCATAAAGGTTTGTATCACAGACATTGAAACAATTAGTATTGACACACCCCAAGATTTAGTCAATGCAGAGGAATATTTAAAGCAAATCAATCTATAATTTTTCAAAAGATAGACAGCAAAGTTTTGTAATATAATATTGCTAATTTAGATAGCTGTATTTGCGTTTTTATCCAGCGAACCTTCATTCTACCTTAAATACGATAGTTTTGAAGTAATCACTAGCTTGCTTATAAAGTTCTGATATATAAAGACTTATAAATTAAAGTATTATTTTCAACTAATTACTCTCATTTATTTGGGTAAAAAACAGCTTGTTTTTCGCTAAAATTGAGCTATCTTTCACCAAAAACGATAGTACATTTTACTCAAAACGGAGGTACGTTTCACTCAAAACGTAGGTACGTTTTATAAAAAACATAGGGCAGACTTCCAGAAATCAGTTATTCCTAGTAAAAAACCTAATTATTACGTTCAGATACTTCCTAGAATGAGAAAATCAAATGTAAAGAATATATCAACATCTTTCTACAATCTATCTCCTTTAAAACAAAGATATAGAAGTGGAAATCTTCGGTAAGAAAAACGTCCTCACCCGTCTGAAATAAATTAACTTTATTGCTGAACTAGGTGAGGACGTTTGCATTAATTTCCTCTTTCGATATGTTGTTTAAAGCGTTCCCTCTAATCGAAAAGTTAGTTTCAGTAAATGATTAGAATGGAGGCTTCATCATGTCATCGGGTGGTGGAGGCAATGGACCATCGTTCATCTTACTTCCCATAATCTCTCCTCCTATAGAATCATCAGGCAAAGGAGCATTGAAGTCGATATCTTCAGGATTGGAGAAACGAGTATATTCACCACGGAAATTCAAGAGAACATCACCCGTTGCACCCTTACGGTGCTTGGCAATAATGATTTGCGCCATACCATGTAAGTCGTTTCCCTTTTCATCTTGTAGAATATGATAATACTCTGGACGATGCACGAATAGTACCATATCCGCATCCTGCTCAATAGCACCTGATTCACGCAAGTCACTTAACTGTGGACGCTTGCCTTCAGGTCCATCACGTTGTTCTACGGCACGACTTAATTGTGACAATGCTAACACGGGAATGTTTAACTCTTTTGCAAGACCTTTCAACGAACGACTTATCGTTGAGACCTCTTCTTGTCGGCTATTGAAGCGCATTCCATTCGCATTCATCAACTGCAAATAGTCAATCATTAAGAGCTCAATACCATGTTCTCTCACCAATCGACGAGCTTTAGTTCGTAATTCAAATATAGATAAGCCTGGAGTATCATCAACATAAATAGGTGCGCCTTGCATCTTACGAATATTAGAGTCGAAACGTTCCCATTCATCTGGTGTTAACTGACCATTAAGAATCTTGTTACCAGGTATAGAACAAACGTTTGAAATCAATCGATTGACCAACTGAACATTATTCATCTCAAGAGAAAAGAAGGCTATCGGCTTACGATAATCAATAGCAACATTCTTTGCAATACTCAAGGCGAATGATGTTTTACCCATGGCTGGACGACCAGCTATGATAACAAGATCGGAAGGTTGCCAACCTGCTGTAATATCATCCAACTTACGGAAACCACTAGGAACACCAGTTAAACCACCTTCACGATTAGAGGCTTGAAGCAAAAGTTGGTGAGCTTGATCTACGATGGTATCAATCTGTACATAATCTTGAAGCATATTCTTTTGAGAAATCTCAAATAATGCTCCTTCTGCTTTCTGCATCAAATCGTCTACATCTACCGTCTCATCAAAGGCATCGGTCTCTATCATTGAGGCAAATTGGATGAGCTGTCGTGCGAGAAACTTCTGCGCTAGAATATGTGCATGATACTCAATATGAGCAGACGAGGCAACTTGAGAACTCAATTCTACAACATAAGCAGGACCACCTACGTCCTCAAGTGTTCCTTTATGACGTAACTCTTCCGTAACCGTCATAATATCTACAGGCTTCTCTTGAAGATTTAACGACTGTACCGCCTCATAGATCTTCTGATGTCTAGCTTCATAGAAAGTCTCTGGCTTAATTATTTCAGACACAACAGTGAAGGCATCCTTATCAATCATAAGGGCACCTAACACTACTTTCTCAATATCAATCGCCTGTGGCTGTAAATGACCAAAGGAAGTATCAATAGGAGCTTGTTGCCCCTTTCTACTAGTTTTGCTAACTTTTCTTTCTGGCATACAGCGGCAAAATTACAAAAAATATTCCGTTCCCTACATCATTATAACAACGTTTTATTATCTTTGTAAGCAGTTTATAAAAGAAAAGCTATGATTTGTTTCCCCTGTTGTAAAATCAATCTTGGTTTGAATGTTGTGAGTAAACGTGAAGATGGTTACCACAACTTAGAAACCGTTTTTTATCCTGTCCCTCTCTGTGATGTACTTGAAATAAAGAAGATGGACGAGGAGTTCCCTTCAGATACAGCTTGTGACCTAAAGGTTACTGGTAGTATTGTTGAATGTGATGAATCAAAGAACCTTGTTGTTAAGGCTTATAACCTTATTGCAAAGGATTATCAACTACCACGTGTACATATACACTTGTGTAAACGCATACCTATGCAAGCTGGTTTAGGGGGAGGCTCATCTGATGCAGCCTATATGATAAGGTTGTTAGACGAACGTTTTCGCTTAAATATGGGAATCAATGAGATGGAACGTTACGCTTCTAAGCTAGGAGCTGACTGTGCTTTCTTCATAACTTCCGAGATAGCTTATGCAACAGGTATTGGCAATATTCTAACTCCTGCTGATTCTGAAAGTGGAAATCTTATTGGCTATTATCTCGTTCTCGTGAAACCAGATATAGCTGTCTCTACGGCTGAAGCATATTCTTCAATTACTCCTAAGAAACCTGCAAAGTGTTGTCGGGATATTGTCAAGCAACCTATTGATACATGGCGTGACGAACTTATCAACGACTTTGAAGCTCCTATCTTTGCGAATCACACAGAGCTTGCAACTATCAAGCAAACATTATATGACAATGGAGCACTCTATGCGCAAATGTCAGGAAGTGGAAGTACAATCTTCGGTATATTTGGAGGGAAACCTACAAACATAGAACAGCTCTTCCCAAATATGTTTACCTATACTTGTAGATTATAAATGTCCACAATATTTGGTAGTTAGAGAAAAAAGAAGTAATTTTGCACCGCTGTCACGAGATGACAGCAATAAATTCAAACCTTATAAATTATTTATTTAAATTATGGCAACAAAAATCAGATTGCAGCGCGGTGGTCGTAAGAACTATGCTTTTTATAGCATTGTAATCGCTGACGCTCGTGCACCACGTGATGGTAAGTTTACTGAAAAGATTGGTACTTATAACCCTAACACCAATCCAGCCACAGTAGATTTGAATTTTGAGCGCGCTCTTTATTGGGTTGAGACAGGTGCTCAGCCAACTGACACTGCACGTAACATCCTTAAAGGTGAAGGTGTTTATATGATGAAGCATCTTCGTGGTGGTGTTAAGAAAGGCGCATTTGACGAGGCAACTTGTCAACAGAAGTTCGAGGCTTGGAAGCAAACTAAAGTTGCAGCTTTTGATGCTGTAGCAAAGAAGGTTACTGACGAGAAGAAGGCTGCTGTTGCTCAGAACCTTGAGGCTGAGAAGAAAGTTAATGAGGCTATTGCTAAGAAGGTTGCAGACAAGAAGGCTGCTGCCGTTGCAGCACAAGCTGAGGCTGAAGCAGCAAATGCTGCAGAGGAAACTACAACAGAGGAAACTCCTGCTGAGGCTTAATTCTCTTACTCACATTTACAAGGAAATCCATAGATTAAAGAAAATCTATGGATTTCTCTTTTAGAGATACCATTGAAATTATCTAATACATCTGTTTAACAAATAGTTTTTATTCGTAAAGTGTTTATTGATTTAGATAACTTGTGTTTAAAAAATAGGTGAAGTTACTCATATAAAAGTTATTTTGATAGAGGTATTTGCAATTCAAATTTTGCTTGAGGACAATAAATTAAGTCATAAAATGAAGAATTAAAATCACATCAATCACAAAATCACAAATCACAAAATCATATTAAGCTTATATCATGCTTTTCTCATAAGTAAAATAAACATTATATATTATTATTTATTAATAAGGTAATATATTATATGAGAATCCTCCTTTACATATTGAAAATTTCTTTTTGTGATTTTGTGATTTATGATTTTGTGATTTGGACTTAAAAAGAGATTGTTTAAACTTTATACTTTTAATTATCCTTATCTTTCTGAAAAACAGAAACTTATGAAGGTAATTGCAATACTTGTTACCTCAGTAACACGAAAAACGTATGTATTATGAAAAAATCTACTTATCTTTGCAGCAGAAAAAGAAAAAGTCTCACTTCTATCCTTCAATATGAATTTAATATATTTCTAGCTTTAATCTTTGAACTATGATCTTTGATGTTTTTCCCCACTAACGCTTATCTTTGAACCTATCAACACTAATCTTAGAATATGCTAATGCTAACCTTTCAGAACTTTGATTACTAAATGTATACTGCTCCAAACTAAATTTAATGAAATAATGACATAAAGCAAAATCCAAATTAATCATTTAATACCGAAAGGTTTAAGTTATTCATCTAAACAATAGAAGAAAGAGAAAATACCTGTACGTTGGAGATTCATTTTTGTAATATCTCTTTTCGATAAATGCTTTAACGTATCAGCTTCTTTAAGGATTACAAACTCTTTTTCTTCTATCATCTTTTTTAATACAAAAGACATATTGGAAGATTTATTGTTAACTATACTATGTGGTAATTTATATAGAAAGACATCACCAGAAAAATAGTAACAGGCTATTATCGACCGAGTTCTATTTGATGGATAATATAGAGCACCAGCAGAATTAACAATAGTTCTATCGTATCCATATTCAAATTGGGATAAAAATAAATCTTTCTTATAGTTGCCCTTTTCTGCATCTAAAGCAAAATCCATATTAATAAATTCTTTCCGACTTAAAGTATCTAAAGGATTAACCCATTTACGAATTGTATAGTTATCTTCTATCCTCATATAGAAAGGATAAGTCTTTCCTTTAATTGTTATTGTATGCCCCTTACGCACATAGCATAATCCGTTAGAATCTAATTCGTAATAACCTTTAATTATCCCATTCTCTACATGGATAGTCTGAATGTTAATCTGTGCAGTAAGTATAGTTGTTTGTAACAGAAAAAATATCCATATTACACTACTTATATATCTCATTATCTGATATTTACTTAGAATAAAATCTTATGATATGCTATTTATAAGCATAAAGTTAGACCAAATTGAATACTTCACTAGGAGTTTTGCGCTTTAAAACATCAAGCAAGAAATCCTTACCAGCAATAATACCTCTATTACGTAGCATTGATTCAATCGTCTTCTTCGCTAGCTCTGGATGATTATTTTCATCACTTAAATGACAAAGCCATACATGATGTAAGTTAGGAGTTGCATTGTTAACTAAAGCATTTGCACATGCTTCATTACTCAGGTGACCATTGGAACCGCTTATACGCTCTTTCAGGTGACGAGGATATGGTCCATTCGCCAACTTTTCAGGTTCGTGATTAGCTTCTATTACTAAGTAATTTGAAATAGATATGTAGTGAGCTATGTCATCTGTAATGTGCCCACAATCAGTCACCAATGTAAAGTATAGGTCATCATGTCTAATGGAATATCCCACACAATCAGTACTATCATGTGGAACAGAGAATGGAGTTACATAAAACTCTCCTATTTGTACTTCTTTATTTTTTATTACTTCACGAGTAAGCTCATGATCAATCTTACGTCGTACACACCAGTTCTTACTAATCCCTAAATGCACATCACTGGTAGTATATACAGGTAATTGTAAGTCACCACTAATAGATCCAACAGACTTCACATGATCAGCATGGTCATGCGTGATAAGAATGTTATGAACCATTTTCATTTGTAGTCCGTAGTTATGGAATGACTTCTTCAAAGAACGAATACCCACACCACAATCAATCATAAGACAATCTGTATCTGTATAAAGCAAATAGCAATTACCACTACTACCACTACCAAAAGATAGAAACCTAAGCATTATTTCTTTTATTTTACGCAAATGTAATAAAAGAATTTAAATGTACAAAATTCTTTATTCCCATTGACCATTATTTAACCTTGAATTTATGATTAATTAATTATCCCATGTAATTCCCTTTATCATTAGAATGGAAGTCCAACTGCAAAATGGAATGTAAAATCACGCTTGAAATTTGGATGCCATAAGGCATAATGCTCAGCAGTGGTCGTATATGCAGGATTAATAGCTTTCATACCACCATCAAGGCGTAGTACAAAATAATCAAAATTCAATCTTAATCCTAATCCGTAAGCAACAGCTATCTGCTTATAGAAGTCAGTGAAGTGGAATTGACCACCAGGTTGGTTAGCATAATCACGCAACGTCCAAATGTTACCTGCATCAATAAAAGCTGCACCATCAAACTTCCAAAATAAGTGTGTACGATATTCAGCATTGAGATCTAGTTTCATATCACCTGTTTGATTGATAAAATCTATCCTACCATCTACACCTCTGAACTTACCTGGTCCTAACTCTCGAACACTCCAACCTCTAACAGAGTTAGCTCCACCAGAGAAATAACGCTTTTCAAAGGGTAATATCGTACTATTACCATATGGATAAGCAATACCAATTCCTCCATGTAATGCTAATGTGTTACGATCATCAAATCGTAAAATCTGAGTATAATCAAAATCAAACTTTGCATATTGGGCATAAGCTATATTAAATAATGTACGTTTGCCCATGCTATTCTCTTTAAATTTAAAGATACCACCTAGTCCGTTGAGAACATTACCAGCAAGTTCTATTTTTCCTCTAAAAGCA
Source organism: Prevotella sp. 20925_1_30 (assembly GCF_041433025.1). Taxonomy (NCBI): domain Bacteria; kingdom Pseudomonadati; phylum Bacteroidota; class Bacteroidia; order Bacteroidales; family Prevotellaceae; genus Prevotella; species Prevotella sp. 20925_1_30. The sequence continues at coordinate 105,457 of NZ_JAPWAR010000009.1, forward strand.
TGACTACGACTACTATAATTAAAACCAAAACCTGTACGGACAATGAACAAATCTTGATAATTATATCTAAGAATAGCATTGCGAGTCGTGGCATTATCAAGATAATTATGTTTAAATGTTTCACTAATCCACGGCATATACACATAACTGAGATTTAGAAGATCAAAATCATATGTAAGATGATGTGGCACATTCATCCAATGATATTTCCATGCTCCATTGAAAACTCGACGATGAAACTCTGGGCGATTTTGTAGATTCCAACTAACAGCAACTTCTGTGGTGGCACTACTACGACGCCTAAATTCCTTTGATAGGAAAGGAGATAAAAGACGTGGGAACTGAAGACGTGCTTGTACACTATACTCTTCATAGTTGCTATTCTTATAACCTTCCAATCCTTTGATTGCTTCAAATGCTGAACGAAACTCTAAGCTCAAATGTTCACTTCCACGAAAAAGATTTCGATTCTGATAAGATAAAACAACAGCTGCACCTAAATCTCCCGCTGTATTCGTACCTTCTGGTTGAAACGAAATTGTATTAGGTTTATTATTAGATACCATAATATCAGCATCCAAATAGTGTGTAGAAGACTTTGTTATAGAATGTCCTATAACTAGACTATCATAACGAGGAACTTCTCGAAAATTTATATTTGTGTAATGTACTGCTCCTAAACGAGAGAAATTATTATAAGTGTTTTGCAAATCTGTAGTAGAAAAATATTTACCTTTTTCTATAGCGGTGTTATCTTCTAATACACTTTTGCGGAGATGAAATCCAGTGGAATCCTTTGGTATGAAGTTTACATTATTGATTATATAACGTGGATGTAATGTGGGTGTTGAATTACTATTTTCTATGTATTTCATCAAGTGCAGTGTAACACTGACATGCTGCTTTCCCCTTATAGAATCTGCGGAATAGTATATAAAATCCTTATGAAAACGATAAAAACCAGAATCATTCAATATATGTGTAAGACGTTTACGTTCATCATCCAAGGATGTAACAGTAAATTGTTTAGGATGCTGTGTGCCTAATTTCAGATGATTAGTAAGTACTTTTGCTATGACAGAATCCTCAATATCATATTTGAAATTATCAATTACATAAGGTTCTCCAAAATGTAAATTATAAATAGCAGTAAGTCTTTTTCCTCTTACCTTCTTGTCTATTTTCACAGATGCATTCATATAACCCATATTCTTCATTGCCGAAGTTAGGTCTTCACATGACAATCGTGCTTGTAATGTATCATAGACAACAGGTTTCTCCCCCATTTTTCGTAAAGTTCGATTAATCCATCTTGTAGAATCTTTACCAGACAAAGTATAAGTTCCAAGCGGTATCTTAAATAAAGAGAACCAACGAGAGTTTCCTTTCTGGCGAACGTATTGCATCAAAAGAGATTGATTTACATCCTTATTGTCAGAATGTAGTTCAACCTTATCTAATAAATACTCTCCATCAGGTATAAATTTATCCGTAGAGCAGGCAATCATTATTAATATAATGATGACTACAACAATGAGTGGAGAGATATAATTATGTAATCTTCTAAGTAACATTGCTATCTATTTTACTTATTATCTTATACCATAAATATCTTTATATGTGAGATATTTTCTTCTCTTTCGTTCTGTATCAATACCTGATACTTTTTTATTGAAAATATTCCTTATTGATTGCACCATTAATAGAAAACTCTACTAAACACAACTGAAAGCAATATTAGAAATTTCGGCAAAGATAATAAAAAGTTGAGAGTAATAGACACCGCGTGCTGTTTTTTTTGTACTTTTGCAACGTGATTTCTAAGAATAAAATAAAACTTATCCACTCTCTCGAGACAAAGAAAGGAAGAGAAAAAGCAGGGTTATTTGTGGCTGAAGGACCGAAGGTTGTAAATGACCTACTATATGCTGGTTTCACTGCTGAAAACATATTTGAGGATATTGAGGATATTAAGAAGATTTCTTTTCTACAACATCCTCAATCAATGCTCGGCGTATTCAAGTTACCAAGAAATGAGCATTATACAGAATTCTCAATTACGCAACTGGTCTTAGCTCTCGATGGTGTACAGGATCCAGGAAACCTCGGTACGATAATTCGTGTAGCAGACTGGTTTGGTATTAAAGATATCTTTTGTTCATTAGATACTGCTGATTGCTGGAATCCAAAAGTAGTTCAGGCAACAATGGGGAGTATAGCAAGAGTGCAGTTACATTACGTGGATTTAAATAAGATGGTTGAATCTTTACCTGCAAATTATCCTATATATGCCACTCTACTAGATGGTGAGAATATCTATAAGCAAGAACTATCACACCATGGTATGATTGTGATGGGTAATGAAGGCAAAGGTATCTCACCTATACTTCGTACAAAGATTAATCGCAAATTATATATCCCAAGCTATTCCTCAGATGGTAACACCGCTGAGTCATTGAATGTTGCAATTGCAACATCTATAGTCTGTGCTGAATTTAGAAGAAGATAAAACTATAAGATTACTTTCATCATGTAAACTACACATTCATGAAAGTAATCTTATTCCTCATTAATAAACTCTAGGACCAAAGATAGCTGTACCGACACGCACCATGGTTGAATGGCATTCAACGGCTATTGGATAATCATGGCTCATACCCCATGAACGCTCTTTAAATTCTGGATCATCAGGGAAATACGTTGCTTTTAGTTCATCAAATAAATTGGAAGCAAATGTCATCTCTTTACGTATTTGCTCTCGATCTTCAACATTAGAAGCCATCATCATCAATCCAGATATATGCACATTCTTTAGTTCTCTCCATTCACCACTCTTCAAGAACTCGCGACAAGCATCAGGAGTAAAACCATATTTACTCTCCTCCTCCGCAATATGCAACTCTAAGAGAACATTGATGACTCTATTATGCTTTGCAGCTTGCTTGTTTATCTCCTTCAAAAGCTTGACAGTATCTACTGCTTCTATCATTGATATATAAGGAGCAATGTACTTCACCTTATTTGTTTGTAAATGCCCAATGAAGTGCCATTCGATATCTTTGGGAAGACTCTCAACCTTACCAGCCAACTCTTGTTCGTGACTTTCACCAAATATACGTTGTCCTTCACGATAAGCTGCTTCTATATATTCTTTAGGATGAAACTTACTGATAGCAACCAATTTCACTCCATCAGGAAGCGTATCAAGTACTTCGTGTAAATTCTTTGCGACATCAAACATAAGTTATAAGTTTTTATCGTTTGATTATTGTTCAAATTCTGGCTTACTCTCTTTTTCTTCCTTTTTCCCTGCACGATGTTCAAAGACATCCATAATCTTTGTTTCGGTGATAGCTGCAATTTCATAATCAATCAGTGTAGCTCCCATCACTTCGTCTACATGCTTAACAGCTCCATTGACAGAATGTGCTTGAACAAGATAAGTAACAGAAGAGCGTTTCTCTTTCTCTGTCTTTTCATCAATAGTAATAAAAGCTAGACGAGCTTTAAACCACTTATCATCTGTATCAATATCACTAAAGAATATCTCGCCGTATGCTGCTGGTGCAATTGCTTTTACATCAAATTCACCGCTTACATAATGTGACATCTCTTCGGTAATAAACTCTTCTGCTTCTGAAAAACTGAAAGCATCAACGACATATTGTTCTATCACCTTTTTATTCTGACCATCTTCCATGGTTTTATCATATCTCACTCTTGTTTCAAACCATGTGCTAGTTCTACTTCTCATATCTTTTAATAATTTAGTTGAAAAGTTCTCATCCTCAAAGAGAAGATGAGATACTACATATTTAATGTAGCGCAAAAGTAGTAAAAAATCTGCGTTAATCACCTAAATGTGCCATTAAATAAAAAAAAATATATAACTTTGCAAGCATAGTAAAAGAACTATGGGTGGATGCCCTTCCTCCTATTTGTAATCAGTAAAGGAGGATAAACAAAACAATTATGCCAGAAATATCAGTTCGTGGGCTTGAAATGCCAGAGTCGCCTATTAGAAAATTGGCGCCACTTGCTGCTGCGGCAAAAGAACGTGGCACTAGAGTTTATCATTTAAATATAGGACAACCAGATTTACCCACACCTCAATGTGGGCTGGATGCATTAAAGAATATTGATCGAAAGATTCTAGAATATTCTCCATCACAAGGTAATCTGTCTTACCGAAAGAAACTATGTGACTTTTACAAGAAGTTCAACATAAATGTTACGCCTGATGATATTATTATCACATCAGGAGGTTCTGAGGCTGTTCTATTCTCATTCATGTCCTGCCTTAATCCTGGAGATGAAATCATTATCCCAGAACCTGCATACGCTAATTATATGGCATTTGCCATTTCTGCAGGTGCAAAGATAAAGACTATTGCGACATCTATTGAGGAAGGTTTTGCCCTTCCCAAGGTTGAACAATTCGAGAAATTGATTAATGAGCGTACACGTGCTATTATGATTTGTAACCCTAATAATCCTACGGGTTACTTGTACACACGCAGAGAGATGAATCAAATACGTGACCTCGTTAAGAAATATGATTTATATCTCTTCTCTGATGAAGTCTATCGTGAATACATCTATACAGGCTCACCCTATATCTCGGCAATGCACTTGCAGGGGATAGAGAATAACACGATACTTATAGATTCTGTTTCTAAGCGTTACAGCGAATGCGGAATACGTATCGGTGCTCTGATAACAAAAAATGAAGAGATACGCAAAGCCGTTATGAAGTTCTGCCAAGCACGTTTGTCTCCACCACTTATTGGTCAGATCGTAGCAGAGGCAAGTCTTGATGCTCCACAATCATATTATCGTGATGTATATGATGAGTATGTCGAACGGCGTAAATGTCTTATTGATGGTTTAAATCGTATACCTGGAGTTTACTCCCCTATCCCTATGGGAGCTTTCTATACTGTAGCAAAGTTGCCTGTTGATGATTCTGATAAATTTTGCCGTTGGTGCTTGGAAGAGTTCAGCTATGAGGGCGAAACAGTCATGATGGCTCCTGCTAGTGGTTTCTATACAACCCCTGGTGCTGGTCGTAATCAAGTTCGCATTGCATACGTACTTAAACGAGAAGACTTACAGCGAGCTTTGTTTATCCTACAAAAGGCATTAGAGGCATACCCAGGACGCGTAAAGGAAGAATAAAATCAAAACTCAAGTTTATAATTCTAAAATTATAGTCCATGAACACCATGGACAGAACTTATGAACTATCCACTTTTTATTGCTCGAAAGATTTATAATGGAGGCGACAAGACCAGAAAGGTTTCTAAGCCTGCTATCCGTATTGCCACCATTGGAGTGGCAATAGGCTTAGCTGTGATGATCATCTCTGTGAGTGTCGTTCTCGGCTTTAAGCACTCTATCCGTGATAAGGTTATCGGCTTCGGAAGTGATATAACTGTAGCAGACTTCCTTACCTTACAAGGTTCCGAGCAATACCCCATCCAAATCAATGATTCTTTAATCAGAGCTCTAAAGAGTACACCTGGTATAAAGCATGTACAACGTTATGCCTACACACAGGGAATCTTAAAGACAAACGATGATTTCCTGGGCGTATTATTAAAAGGTGTTGGTCCTGAGTTCGATTCAACCTTCATTCATTCAAATATGATAGAAGGGACTCTTCCAAAGTTTTCTGATTCTGAAAGCCACCAAAAGATTGTTATCTCAAAGACCATCGCAGATAAACTAAATCTTAAAGTGGGGCAACGCCTCTTCGCTTACTTTATTAACAAGCAAGGAGTTCGAACCCGTAAGTTCACCATTACAGGTATTTATGCTACTAACATGAAGCAATTCGATTCACAGATTTGCTTCACGGATTTACACACCATCAACAAGCTCAATGGATGGGAGCCAGATCAATATAGCGGAGCTGAATTGCAAGTCAATGACTTCTCACAGCTCAATCTCATCACAATGCGGATATTAAATAAGGTGAAAAACACTGTGGATCATTATGGTGAGACCTATTCTGCCGAGAATATAACCGAGATGAACCCACAGATTTTCTCATGGCTCGATCTAATGGATATGAACGTTTGGATTATCCTAGCGCTTATGACCGCTGTCGCAGGTGTAACAATGATTTCTGGCTTGCTGATTATTATTCTTGAGCATACCCAAATGATTGGTATTCTCAAAGCGCTTGGCTCACGCAATCGTCAGATACGCCACATCTTCTTATGGTTCTCAACCTTTATCATTGGTAGAGGATTACTCTTTGGAAACATCATTGGCTTAGGTTGCATCTTATTACAAAAATGGTTAGGATTAATAACACTTGACCCACAAACTTATTATGTGAGTGTTGTTCCTGTAGAGATTAACATTCCACTTATCATAGCCCTCAACCTTGCGACCTTATTAATTTGTATTATTGTTCTGATAGCTCCAAGTTATCTCATCAGTCATATACATCCTGCCAAGTCAATGCATTATGAATAAGAATAACCCTCCCTTACTTCGAATGAAAGTATCACAAGAGTTACCATATCTTCAAAACCTATGTCATTGAAAAATATGTCTTTATGTCCTCCTGTCTAAACCCTATGTCACTATCCCCCTATGTTCCTCTGTTACTCTGTCTTCAAAACTTATGTCATTGAAAAAATATGTCTTTATGGCATTGTGTCTCTAACTCCCATGTTCTTCTGTCTTACACAAAAGCCCCACCCCGTTAGGTTGGGGTGAGGCCGTACCACGGCAGCGAGAGAACCAAATTAATACACTAGTTTTGAAAGACATTAATTTCACAATTAATATAATCGATTGTCTTATTACAGAACGTTTGAGACCCTGAATCAATCTTAAATGCTCCCGTGGCACATATCCTAACTAGCCCCCGTAGGGACATCCCCTCCTTTGGAGGGGCTTGGGGAGGCTTCTTTTTGGGGGTGGGGGTATTACCCTACCTGTGGTCCAGTGTGGTCTTCACTCCCCTCTCCATTCGGAGAGGGGGCGGGGGTAAGGCTTTTCTTCTTCCTCGCAGGATTATCCACATCCACCTGTAACTCCTTTAACGCCTTGCGCACCGACTCTTTCCATGTCAATGTTAGCTTCGGAGCTTTGAGGCTCTTTGCGCATACGTCTTTCTCGTTTTCTTCCATCTTCGAGGGAACGTTCACACGCAAAGAGAAGATGTCACCGAGGTCTAAGCCTGTTCCCATGCGTGCACAGTCCGAGATAATGTTACGCAGCGTAATAATCACGTTCCGTGCATCTCCCTCCGTCAATGAAGTTTCACGAACAATGCGTTCCAACACCATTTCAGGTGAAATCTTCTGTTGACCTTTCGGTACGGCGATATACACCGTCTTACCCTTCATTTTTCCCATTGTCGCCTTACGAGGCGCAACTTTGAATTCAATCATTTTGATTTGGTTTTTAATTAAACATTAGATTAATATATCAACATCATTTTGATGTCTTTTTCATGTGTTTTTATACCCAACGGTTGGGTCGTCTTGTACCCAGCTGCTGGGTAGCGTCGTACCCTGCCCGTTGGGTAGACCTCTACCCATTCGCTGGGTACGATCGTACTTATTCGCTGGGTATAACTCTACCCATTCGTTGGGTACAAAACAGTCTACGAACAATCGCAAGAACTACTTAAACGACGGCTCGACTCTGTACCCGAGGTAGCGGGGGTTAGTGCCCACGTAGACGCTACTACTGCTGAAGTACAAGTTGTACCCCATGCCGCTGCTAAACGTGCCAAGACTAGACGACCAATAGCGGCCGATGATGCCAACGACGTACAGCTGACCAGCGTCGTAGAAACCCAAGGCGGGCAGGTAGAAATAGTTGCCTGCATCGGCTACGGAAGGAAGAGTATGTGATACAGACCAGGTCTGGCTTTTTTCGTCTGTTCGCCAATCACTGCCGTCAACAGCAGTGTTGCTATTGTAATTACCTTCGCCTTGCAATACTGGCTTCTTCTTAAACCACATACCACCTTTATATAAATGACCCATAGTGGTCCATAACTCGTCTTTGTCCCAACGGGGATCGCCCTTGGCAGCGTACCACGTCATCTCGTTCACGTTTGGAAGATCTTTACATGATGTGTGAGTGGCATCGAAGCGAACTGAACCGCCACCCTCGTGGTAATAACGATGGTTAGGGTCAGCGTTGTTCTGGGCGTAGTTGCCTGCTGGCTGACCTTGAAGTGTTGGTTGGCCTACACCTGATGCCAAGTTCTTTGTCCATTCGTAACCGTACCAGTATTGTTCCTGAGCATCCCACATGTAATAATGGTCGCCATCGTAGTCACGTACATTAAGATTAGCAGTCATATCGTAGTAGGTGTTCTTTGCATAATTGTATGAAGGCAAAGTTTTAGTAATCGCTCCCTCTACGTTGGTTACATAATCTTTTATCCAATAACGAACCTTAAGTGTATGTGTACCTGGCTTGATAAGCATATAGATCTTATCAGCTGTAGAGATAGAGGCTGCATTGGTGAAAGAGAAACCTTTCTCGTTTGTGCTGCCTGCAACTGGGTCTTTTGTTGTTAAGAAAATTTGTTTGCTACCTGCTGAACCATTCAAGTTTCCTGTGCTAGAATTAATAGTGTAGGTTTCCGCAATATCGTCGTCGGAATTTACTTCGATTTTTGTTAAGTAGCAGTTCTTCAATACAGCATTGCTTGTGTAAGGCTGGAAAACGAGATAAGTTGCTTGATGCTCTAATTGGAAACTAAAGACGCTGCCACCTAAAGTACCTGTTGCCGTGGCTGTACCGTAGTCGCCTGAATTGCCAAGATGATCGGTTGCATTCGGCTTTGTTTGAGTCTGGGCTGTTGGAATCGTTACTTGATTACCGCCACCATTCTTGCCGAGATAGTAAACCTTATAATTTGCGCTTCCTCCGAATTTCCCAGGAACTTTGAACTTGAACGAAGCAGAGTGTGCGTGAGCTGCATCTACAGCGTTACTAACTTGCATCGTGCCGTCGTCGTCCTTCACGTATATCTTGTCGCCCTCTTCCCAATAGAAATCGCCTGTTGCGTAATCGATTGAGGTACGGGTCTGTGCTGGTTCGCCTGCTACAAAGGTTGCAAAGCCTTTGCCGCTATCTCCAGTTTTGCCATTCTGCGCAATGTCTTCGTTGGCACAAGAGACAGCTGTCAGTGCTATACTGAAAAGTGCCGCAAGGGAGAATAAATGTGACTTAAATAATTGTTTTGTTCTCATCATTACTTTGTTTTTTCTGATTCTTGTTTATAACTCTCTTTACTTAGTCTTCCCAAGAAGTATTCTCTTCATCACTGCCAGCTTCTTCTCCTTGCCATGCTGGAGCAGGTTTTGCACCTCCTGCAGCTGTTGGACCTGTTGCATGATTTGCTGGCTTATGTTGACCAGGGAAAGACGTATCCATCAAATAAGTGGCTTCGTTGACTTGAATTATCATGCACGCTGGTGCAGAGTAACTCTTCTTTACTTGCTTTTTTCTCATTA
>NZ_JAPWAR010000010.1:0-102488 GCF_041433025.1 Prevotella sp. 20925_1_30
TACATAGAGTTGATAGCTGATGTGTATATTGTTTGCCTTTTATTGAGCCTTTGTCCACGTATATTACGCCAAGGGTTGGAGGTTATATTGAGCAGTCTCATTTATGTGATTGCGATAATAGATGCCTGCTGTAAGAGCTTGTTCAATACACCGCTTACACCGACGATGCTCCTTTTAGCGCAGGAGACAACTGGTAGGGAAGCCTCCGAGTTCTTCTCGCAATATCTTCAACCAGGACTTCTGTTTTCGCTGGCGACAGTCATCTTCCTTCTTGCCCTCAGCCATACTGTTATGGCGATAAGGAGGATGAGCTTCCCAACCGCTTATCTTAAGCAACCCCTTATCGCCTCTGCTTTATTACTCACACTTGTTGTCGGGACTTGTTTAAGCGTCTATGATAAGGTACAACTATACACTGTTAGGAATCTGTCGGGGCTTGAAATAGCTGTGAATAATGGTTTTGCCCATCTTTACCACCCTGTTGAACGTGTTATTTATGGACTTTATTTCAATCATTTGATAGCGAATCAAGTGGAAGGAGTCATCGTGGCTAATGAAAGACTGGCGGTGGATTCCTGTAACTTTACGTCTCCAACCATTGTTCTCATTATAGGCGAAAGTGCGAACCGACACCATTCGCAGTTATATGGTTATCGTTTGCCTACAACGCCCCGTCAGCTTGCACTCATGGAAGGTAATGACTCTTTGGCAGTATTCACCGATGTCGTTTCGCCATGGAATCTAACCAGTAGAGTATTCAAGCAGATTTTCTCATTGCAATCAGTGGGTGAGAAAGAGGATTGGAGTAACTGTCCTCTCTTCCCTGTAGCCTTCAAGAAAGCAGGCTATCATGTTAGCTTCCTGTCTAACCAATTCCCGTATGGAATCAATTATACGCCTGATTGGACGAATAACCTCGTCGGTGGCTTCTTCTTAAATCATCCACAACTCAACAAGCAGATGTTTGATTACAGGAATACAAGTATCCACGACTATGACGATGAGCTATTAAACGATTACGATGAGCGTATCAATAAAGGGAAACCACAATTAATCATCTTTCATCTACTAGGACAGCATTTCCAGTACTCATCACGTTGTAAAAGCGGTATGAAGAGGTTTAGTATAAAGGATTACACACGTTCGAACCTGTCAGATCATGCGAAACAGACGATTGCAGACTATGATAATGCGACGCTTTATAATGACTTTGTTTTGAGTAAGATCGTCGAACGATTCCGCAATAAGGAGGCTGTTGTTGTCTATCTATCCGACCACGGAGAGGATTGTTATGGCAAGGATGTGGATATGGCTGGTAGGCTCACTGAAGTAGAGAACATTGATGCTAAGAAGTATCATGAGGAGTTTGAAATACCTTTCTGGATATGGTGTTCGCCTGCATATAGGCAGAGACATCACAAGATATTCATAGAGATTATGAAGGCAAGGCATAATAGGTTCATGACTGACGACCTACCACATCTATTGCTGTATTTGGCTGGAATAAGTACTAAAGAGTACAAGGCAGAAAGGAATGTCATCTCTCCACGTTTCAACAATAAACGTCCTCGCCTCGTACTGAATAGTATTGATTACGATAAAGCGTTACACCAATAGCCTTCATTAGTGCGTATCAAAGTGCGACGGAATGATAGTTCACGTGAAAGCCCATCGCTTGCATTGGTGTAACGCCTAATTCCATACACTTGATTTTATAACTTAACAATCGGTTGCTGTGCCTTCATCTTACGCAAACGAGACGTGAGATGACGATAGAGACGAGCAACGAGTTGAGGATGCGAAGGGGCTAAGTCATGCTTTTCGGAGAGGTCGGTTGAGAGGTTGTAAAGCTCCTTATTCCCTGTAAGATACGAATAGATTAGTTTCCACTTTCCCTCACGAATAGCGCAGTTGAGGCTGATGCCCAGTCCTTCACCATCCCATATATTAGGGTAGTTCCACACCAGTTGACGTTTCTCAAAGCCCTGTTGTCTACCACGAAGTATCGGTGTAATATCTTTCCCATCAATAGTCTGTGGCACACGATAGTGCTTGATTCCCGCCATAGAGAGCAGGGTAGGGTAAAGGTCCTCGATGATTATTGGTGTATGCGAACGTGAGTTGGGCTTTACTACGTGGTTCCATTTCACAATGAAAGGCACTCTTATCCCTCCTTCATATAGTGACCCTTTACCGCTCTTGAGTGGTGCATTCTGTGTGTAAAGCTCCCCGTCTCTCCAATAGGACGATGAGGCGAGTCCCCCGTTATCGCTCATAAAGATGATAATAGTCTCTCGCTTGAGTCCAGCCTGCGCCACCCAGTCCATGAGGTCGCCCAAACTTTTATCCATTCCAGCAATCAACGAAGCGTAGGCAGCCTCCTTCTCTGATAGTCCACGTGCACGATAGGTGGGATAGAAACGCATATCTCGGTCGATGGGAACGTGTACGGCATAATGAGACATATATAGATAGAACGGCTGGTCATACTTTTTCGCCTTCTCCAAAGCCGCTATTGCCTCCCGTGTAAGGGCTTCAGTCGCAAAGATGCCAGTCCCCCAATAACGTTCCAAACCAGGTATTGCGAAGGGAGATGTGGGCTTTCCATCCTTAGTAAAGCCATAGTTACGCTCACTTAGATAGGTTGCTAAGCCTCCAGCAGCAGTACCAGTTATGTTTGTATCGAAGCCAAAGTGACAGGGATTCTCACCTGGAGTATCAATCGCTCCCCAGTGTGCTTTCCCACAATGTATGGTGTGATAGCCCGCATTCTTTAGTAGTTGTACAAAGGAAATCGCCTTTGCTGTATGCCCCACATTACCACTCTGCGCAATACCATTGTAATTCCAATCAGGTAGCGTGACCCCCTCTCGCTTCCCGTCTGTCATCTGGTCGCGATGCAAAGTCCAATTCGTTACCCGATGCCGTGCCATATTCATACCAGTCATCAAGCTACATCTTGAGGGCGAACTGATAGGTGTTGCGTACGCATCTGTGAACATCATCCCCTCTGCAGCAAGTCTTTCCATGTTCGGGGTGTCGTACTTTCGATTATTAGCAGTAATCGAATCGGCAAAAGGAAGGGACGTATCCTGCCATCCCATATCGTCAACCATAAAGAAGATAATATTAGGCTGCGACTTTACTTGTTGTGCATTAGCTGGAAGGAGAGCCCCTATTGACATCAACGAAGCCGTTACGTACAGGGGAGAAGGGCGTCTCGTGAAATGGAAGAGATAGGTATTCTTCATTGTTGATAATTATAGCTTGGGTTCTTAGTTACGCTACAAAGTTAAAAAGAAAGTAGGTAACAACCATATAATTCAGCGATGTTATTAAAAAAACATAAGACTTTTATGCCTCATTCAGAATAATTGTCTATCTTTGCATGTGGGCTTTATTCCACATTTTCAAGTCATTGCCGACAGGCTATATAACGATTTCTATCTATTTAAACTTCAGATGGTAAGCTATTTAAAAACAATCCGTTCGCTGGTTACAGTACTTCTTTTCACGTGCTGTACGGCTTATGCTCAGGCACAACAATGGGACGATAAGATTCTTATCTCGCAATGTGACGAACAATACACATTGACTTTTGATGGTGATAAACCTATTGTTAAGAACACAGAGAAAGTCACTTATCTATCTAATTCAGTGACGAAAGTAATGCCAGAAACCACTGTCTTCTATGGAGAATTTATCTCTTTGGATAATATCTCGGGGCATGGTCAGAAGCAATATACGAATGTTACGCCTGAAAATGTGTTCTATGACGATACGAAGGCATGCACCCTTCAAGGTGAGATAACTAAGAAAGGCAAAACAAGCAGTGCTTCCTTCGAGCGCACCTTTAAGGATATTAAGTATTTCACACGTGTTTATTTGCTCGAAGAATACTTCATTCAGCACAAGACACTGACCATCACTATTCCGAAGAAATTGGCTGGTTATAGGCTTAAAGAGATGAACTTTGAGGGCTATAATATACAGGTAGCGCATGAGTCAACGCCTACGGATGAGGTTTATCGCTATACTATGACCAACTGCAATCGCATGAAAGAGGATGCGCAAATGCCTCCTTCTTCAAGTGTCTATCCTTATCTTTTGATCATCGGTCCCTTTGCTGATGTCAACGCATTGTACAGCTGGTCGATGAAAATGGCTGACGTGGATTGTAATATACCTAATCTTCAGTCACTCTTAGCCGAGATTAACAAGACAAGTAAGACTCCCGAAGACCGCATAAGCAATACTTATCGATGGGTGCAGGACAACATTAGATACATAGCCTACGAAGCCGGAATAGCTGGGCATCGCCCAGATACACCTGCCGAGGTGCTCCGTAAACGTTATGGTGATTGTAAGGGTATGGCGTTATTGCTTACTACCTTACTTAAAGCACAGGGTTTCGATGCTCGTTGGACAGATATAGGAACGGAGGAGATACCCTTTAAGATGAGTGATGTTCCTACTCTCGCTGGGGCTGACCACGTGATTTGTACGCTCTTATATAAAGGTAAGACTTACTTTGTTGATGCTACTTGCAAGCACATCCCATACACTTATACACCGCAAGGAATACAAGGTTCACAAGCAATGATAGCCAACGGCGACCGCCCAAGACTTGAGATTGTACCCGTCAGGAAGCCTGATGAGTCCATTGATAGCCTCTCTTACAATTATCAACTACAAGGAGATGCTCTTGTGGGAACGGCTACCTATATGACTCGAGGCGATATGAAGGAATGGTTTATGTCGGTTTCTGACAATGTCGGGAGCAAACATAACGATGATTTACTTGCTAACAACCTTAACTCAGATGCGCATAATATGATGGTATCTGACGTGAAGTGGGTGGATGACGACCCTCGCCACGAATGGGGAAAGTTTACTGGTAAGGTGGTTAATAAGCCTGCGGTGCAACAGGCTGATGGCGAGTTATATATTGAGATGAACCCTCATAACAATCTTTTCGATGCCCGCATTGATACTGTTCAGCGCACACACGACTATTATTTGCCTGTTCGATGCAACGTTGTTAGGCAGGCTGTGCTAACCATTCCAGCTGGTTATCGTGTTGATTACTTACCTTCTTCAGCTACTTTCAATACTCCAGAGGGTACGCTCACATGCCGATTTGTACAAAACGGGAATGTCATTACTTTCCATCAAAAGATGCAAATTAACCACAGACAAATCCCTTTAAAGAACATACCACAATGGAATGATGCGCTAAGGAAGTGGACGGATGCTTGTAACGAGCAAGTTGTCTTGAAGCGGAAATAGCCCTTTCTTCATTCGTTCTAATTGTTATTAATTATTTTCAATACATATAGTTATGAAAAAGCTAATCACATTGCTCCTCCTCACCATCATAACTCTTCCTATGATGGCATTCAATGATGAGGACTATCAAAAGTTTGCACGTGAAGTGAAAGCGGAGGTTTGGAAGAAGGATCTACCACAATTCAACAACCGCACAGTACCGACAAAGTATAATAAAGAGTCGGCTGTTGTCTTGGCGAGATATGAAGAGGTTGGAGTCGACTATAGCAACCACTTCAGTGCTCTTAGCCTTGGTAATGTGAAGCAATGTACGGGTACTCACCTCATCCGAAACCTTGTTAAGATTAATGATAAGGCTGCTTTGGATAAGTTCTCCACGTTTGAGTTCCGCACATACGACTATTCTCTCAATAATGGACTATGGCGTAATGACCGCAGAACAGTGCTCGGTGTGCGTGTTATTAAGCCCAATGGTACCATTAAGGAAGTGGAAGAAAAGGATTATCAAGACAATAACGAAGGTAAGAAAGGAGAAGAGAAATATGCAAAACTTGCTGTTCCTAATCTGCAAGTAGGCGATATGATTGACTACTTCTACTATAACTATGACAAGTTAAGAGAGGAGAATATTGATCCAATAACATTCTTCTTTGGTAGTCAATATCCCATCCTTGACTATCAAATTCATTGCTCTATTGATAAGGACTTATGTACTCAGTACCGCACAATGAATGGTGCTCCTGACTTCAAGCAAGGTGCAGATAAAGATGATATTGTTCTAGATGTTCGTGAGAAAAACATCGATAAGACCATGCCTGACTACGCTTATAATCCATTGGCGCAGACCCCTTACACAATGTTATTCATCAATGCGAAGGTAGCATTGGAGTATATTCCAAAGAGTATGAAGGTCAAAGGTTTGCAGGCAAACCCCGATGCGAAGGTCATTCAAGAGGACGCTTGGACACTTTGGGATGTGACTACTAGCAAGTGGTCATTCTATAAGATGTTTAACAAAGTGATTGATGAAGCGAAGAAAATCAGCGATCCAACAGAGAGAGCAAACTATATCTACAACTTCGCCATGTTGAATACCTTGGTGCATGATAAGCCTTACTTCTCATATAGGAACTTTGGTTCTGTATTCTCATTCCTACTTGATAAGCTCAAAGTACCATACTCACGTGTGTTGGTAACTGATTGTATGACCGAACCTATTGGGCAGTTGGCGAACATCTGGAACGTAACCTATGGCTTCATGTTGAGTAATGGTCAGTGTTACTTCCCAGTAAGTACTCGATATGGCACAACGGCTAACACCATTCCTTCTATCTATCAGAACCGAGAGGCTGTGGCTACTGATGCGAAGAAGAAGTTCCAAAATGGACCCTTTAGAAACGTGACTATCCCTGGCAGCCAGGCGAAGGATAACACTGAGAAAGTAGATGTTGATGCTACAGTTGATGGTATCTTACTCAACATCAAACGCCAAGATGCCACCACAGGATGCGACAAGGAAGGTAACATCATGGACTATACTTCAGCCGAGCAGATGGCTCAAGCATGGGGTGCTGACTATGGTGTAACAAAGTTTGCACAGCTTTATGACAAGGGAGCAAGCGTTGCTGACCAGCGAGCAGCAGAACGCGCGGAGCAAGACAAGAAGTCTATTGCAGATAACTTCAACGATGAGATAAAGGCATATCATGACCATGCAGCAGTGAAAGTGAATGACACTAAGGTGCTCTCATGCGGTGAGAAGAATAAACCCTTTACTTATCTTGTGGATTACCAGATGGATGGTCTGGTCAAGAAAGCTGGTCGCAATCTTGTAATCTCCGTCGGTCAGCTAGTCGGACAACAAGCTCATATAGAGGGAGCAGAGCGTCAGCGCAATGTAGATATCATCTATCCTTACCCTAGAACTTACTCTGTTACGGTGCGCCTAGCCATTCCTAGCGGCTATGAAGTATCTCCGGAAAGCTTGCAGAAACTCAATTCTAATGTAGATAATAGTGCTATTTCCTTTACTTCTAAGGCTTCTGTCGAGGATGGTAAACTCTTAATTACTTTCGAAAAGGTATATAAGCAATATCGTGTTCCTGCCTCTCAGTGGTCGGATGTGTTATCTGCTCTCGATAAGGCATACGATTTCAATAGCCTTCAAGTTGTGTTGAAGAAGTTGTAAAAACCCTCTTTACCCTAACAGCAGACACTTTCCTGTCTTTCTAAAAGGGAAGAAGTTCTTACTAAAAGCTGGTTTATTTGGGGGGAAAGATATATTGATAAGGCGGACAGATATCCTCATCTGTCCGCCTTTTTGTACCTCAATAATAAATAATTAGGTATAACCTTTCCTTTAGGAAGTCCTTAGGAGGGCTTTCCCCCATTGTATGAACTTTGAAAGGGAACACTTGCTACATTCAAAGAAATTGTGTACTTTTGTACTATCTAATTACACATTTATTATGGCAAAGAACCTAATTACCATTCTGATTGTAGCCCTCGCCCTTTGTAGTGTGGCTGCATGTAAGAAGGAAAAGAAGTCGAATGACATCATAACAAAGATTGCTCCGCGTCCGAAAGTACCAACTGGTCCAAAGAGCCTATCCGACTTTAAATATGAAAAGAAGGTCGAGTGGGTAGGGGGAATATATACCATTACTATCCGGCGATATGCTGATAAAGACCTTGAGTTGTCGGAGGATGAAGATGGAAGGAAGTATTATGACAATAAGGTGCAACTGACTATCAAGCGTCCTGATGGTACCACTTTCTATGATAGAACATTCACAAAGAACGACTTTAAAGAGTTCACAAACAATGATTACGGAGAGCATGGTTCGCTTGTCGGATTTATGTTTGACCATGTAGAAGGCGATGTTTTACGCTTTGGAGTGAGCGTTGGTTCTCCTGACCCTAATAGTGATGAATATGTACCAATGAACTTTTCTATTGATAAGTCGTGCCATATTCGTATCACAAATGCCACTGAGTTAGATACAAGTAGCGATCAGGAGAAAGCAGAGAAACCAAAGACTGAAGAAGAGCTGTCCGAAGAGGAAGGGGTGTAAAGGGGCTTTTTTCCAAATCAAACTCCATAATTTAAATCTCAAAAGAATACTTAACGACAATCAACGAACAATTTGTTTCTAAGCTAACAATATAATTTGTGAAACGAAAGGAACGCCCTCCTTCATTTGAAGAGGGCGTTCCTTCATTATGAGAAGGGCGTCTCTTCGATGTGAAGAAACGCCCTTCTTGAATAGTGTTAGATGTTTTTTAAAAACTAAGAGGTGGAGTTCTAATCTTGCATCCTGTCCTCTTTTATTAACTACTTCTTGCCCTTTAAAGCCTCAATAGCATCGAAGGAATAAACCAAAGAACCACTGGTAAAGGTGCTTGCCTCAATCTTTAATGAGCGATACTTGCGTAAACAATCAACGAAAGCGACGGGATTTTGAACGAAAGCAGAGTCTGTCTGCTTACTAACACCTGGTTTGTAAGTGAATCGTCCGACCTCATCTCCCTGCGCATAGACCCTTACATAATTAGAACTATCAAAACTATTCCCAGCGAACTGTTCGCCATCTCCAAGAATCATACAGGCTTCCAAACCTAGACGTCCAACCTTTCTCACACGGATAAACATGTGGTTAGAGCTTGTAATCTGCGATTTTTTGTTAGGAGCACTTTGTATTGTTGCTAGCGACGAATCGTTTAAGTAGACCCATGCTGATACATAAGAACCATTGTCACCCTTAGTACTATCGAGGTTAACAGCCACCATGGTATCAACGAGTGTAGTATCATAATGTCCCACACCACGCGATGAGCACGAGGTGCAGGACGTAAGAGTTGTTGCTGTTACCAGCGTCAGAAAGGCGACTGGTAACAGCATCATGGATTGTAATCTCATGATGATTGATTCTAATACTCACCCCATGCCTTGATGTCGATGTCGTCGAGCGAGACATTACAGAAGGCATTGATGAACGCACTTGCCAATCGGCTGTTCGTAATCAATGGTATGTTGAGATCGATGGCGGCACGTCTAATCTTATACCCATTGGTTAGCTCGCGTGGAGTCAAGTCCTTTGGCATATTAACAACCATGTCAATTTTCTTCTCATGTAGCAAGTCCAAGGCCTGAGGAGAATGTTCCTTGTCAGATGGCATATACACAAGTGTGTTCTCAATACCATTCTCTGTGAGGTACTTAGACGTTCCTACGGTTGCAAAGAGCTCATATCCATGTTGCTTCAAAGTCTTTGCTGCATCCAACATCTCGGCTTTCTGCTTTGCACCTCCAGTAGAGAGAAGGATGGTCTTCTTCGGTATTCTCTGTCCGACAGATAGCATACTCTTCAGTAAAGCAGTGGCAGAATCGTCACCAAGACAGCCCACTTCACCCGTTGAACTCATGTCAACACCGAGCACAGGGTCGGCTTTCTGCAATCGATTGAACGAGAATTGAGAAGCCTTAATGCCCACGTAATCAAGGTCAAAGAGGTTTTTGTTAGGCTTTTCAACAGGTACACCGAGCATGATCTTAGTAGCTAGATCGATGAAGTTGAGCTTTAGAACCTTACTAACAAATGGGAATGAGCGACTCGCGCGAAGGTTACATTCGATGACAAGGATGTCATTGTCGCGTGCCATATACTGAATGTTGAATGGCCCATTGATGTGTAGCTTCTTTGCAATCTGGCGGCTAATGCGTTTGATTCGACGCACTGTTTCGACGTAAAGCTTCTGTGGTGGGAACTGAATAGTTGCGTCTCCAGAGTGTACACCAGCAAACTCTATGTGCTCAGAGATGGCATATGCCATGATTTCTCCATCCTTTGCAACAGCATCCATCTCGATCTCCTTTGCGTTCTCGATAAACTTACTAACTACTACAGGATGGTCTTCACTAACGTTAGCAGCCAACTGGAGGAATCGAGTTAACTCATCCTTATTAGAACAAACATTCATGGCTGCACCTGAAAGAACGTAAGATGGGCGGACAAGAACAGGGAATCCGACACGGTCAACGAACCTGTCTATATCCTCCATACTCGTTAGTGCGCTCCATTCTGGTTGGTTAATTCCGTTCTCAGTAAGCATAGACGAGAACTTAGCACGGTCTTCTGCGTTATCAATGTCCTTAGCTGCTGTACCTAGAATTGGTACGTTCTCTTCATCGAGATACATGGCTAAGTTGTTAGGAATCTGACCACCTGTTGATACGATGACACCATGAGGAGTCTCGGCATCAATGATGTCCATGACACGTTCGAAGGTCAATTCGTCAAAGTAAAGACGATCACACATGTCATAGTCTGTCGATACTGTCTCAGGGTTATAATTGATCATGATAGATCGATACCCTTGTCTTCTAATGGTGTTCAATGCCTGTACACCGCACCAATCAAACTCTACAGAACTACCGATACGATAGGCTCCCGAACCTAATACAACAACCGACTTACGATCGTTGGAGAACGTGATGTCCGAACCAACACCAGCGTAGGTTACATATAAATAATTGGTTTGTGCAGGATATTCGGCTGCTAGTGTGTCTATCTGCTTGACGACAGGAAGGATGCCAAAACCCTTACGCAATCTTCTCACAAGCATCATTGCTTTGTGCATATTAGGGCATTCCTCCTCTAGATTGACAGCACGTGCTATCTGGAAGTCAGTGAATCCGTAGACCTTAGCCTCACGCAATAACTCTTTATCAAGCGTATTGATATTCTTGCGTTTCAGCTCTTCGTCAATGTCAATGATATGCTTTAACTTATTCAAGAACCACTTGTCAATCTTTGTCAAGTCGTGTATTTGATCAACAGTATAGCCCTTGTGCATAGCTTTTGAGATGATGAATACACGCTTGTCAGTAGGTTCGCGCAATGCAGCATCTATGTCTTCAATCTGTAACTCCTTGTTTTCAACAAAGCCGTGCATGCCTTGTCCTATCATTCGTAAGCCCTTCTGGATAGCCTCCTCAAAGTTACGTCCAATCGCCATAACCTCTCCGACGGACTTCATACTTGACCCCAACTCCTTGTCGACACCACGGAATTTGCTCAAATCCCAGCGTGGTATCTTGCAGACAACATAGTCGAGTGCAGGCTCAAAGAAGGCTGATGTAGTCTTTGTAACAGAGTTCTTCAATTCAAAGAGACCATAGCCCATACCTAATTTAGCCGCCACGAAAGCCAAAGGATAGCCTGTTGCCTTACTTGCGAGAGCTGACGAACGAGACAAACGGGCGTTTACCTCGATGACACGATAATCCTCGCTCTGTGGGTCGAAGGCGTATTGTACGTTACATTCACCGATGATGCCGATGTGACGAACAATCTTTATTGATAATGCGCGGAGCTTGTGATACTCGCTATTCGTCAATGTCTGTGATGGAGCAATTACGATAGATTCACCCGTGTGGATGCCTAGTGGGTCGAAATTCTCCATGTTACAAACTGTGATACAGTTGTCATATTGGTCACGAACAACCTCATATTCGATTTCTTTCCAGCCCTTGAGACTCTTCTCAACAAGTACTTGAGGAGAGAAAGAAAAGGCTTTCTCACATAGAGTGTTTAGCTCTTCTTCATTGTCAGCAAAGCCACTGCCAAGTCCGCCGAGTGCGTAGGCAGCACGCACAATGACAGGATAACCAAGCGTCTTAGCCGCTTTACGTGCCTGAACAATATCCTCACAAGCCTCACTCTTAATGGTCTTTACATCGATTTCATCAAGTCTTTCAACAAAGAGTTCACGGTCTTCTGTATTCATGATAGCCGCAACTGGGGTACCAAGAACTCGTACATTATATTTCTTTAGTACGCCTGTTCGTTCTAACTCTACACCACAATTCAATGCAGTTTGTCCACCGAACGACAAGAGAATGCCATCAGGACGCTCCTTCTCAATCACTCTCTCTACGAAATATGGTTGTACTGGAAGGAAATAGATCTGGTCTGCTACGCCTTCAGAAGTTTGCACTGTAGCGATGTTCGGATTGATGAGAACGGTAGAAACACCTTCTTCTCGTAATGCTTTTAATGCTTGTGAACCAGAGTAATCGAACTCTCCTGCCTCACCTATCTTCAATGCTCCCGATCCGAGAAGCAGTACTTTTTTAATTGAATCGTCTTTCATTATCTTAGTGTTTCTACGAATTTGTCAAACATAAAGTATGTATCAACAGGACCAGAGCAAGCCTCTGGATGGAACTGAGAAGTAAACCATGGATTCTCAACATGACAGATACCTTCATTACTACCATCATTCATGTTGACGAAAAGTTCTTTCCAGTCTTTATCAAGAGTAGACGCATCTACGGCGTAACCATGGTTCTGGGAGGTGATATAACACTTATTAGTACCAACCATGCGTACTGGTTGATTGTGTCCACGATGACCATATTTCAACTTATAGATAGTTGCTCCCGCTGCCTTTGATAATAGTTGGTTACCCATGCAAATACCGCAGATAGGTTTCTTACTCATGCTCATCTGTTTGCGAATTACATTAACAGCATCAACGCACATATCGGGGTCTCCAGGTCCATTCGCTAGGAAGAGTCCATCATAATCCATCGATGTGTAGTCATAGTTCCAAGGTACTCGGATAACCTCTACTCCTCTATTAATAAGTGAACGAATGATGTTTGCTTTCACACCGCAGTCTACAAGTATAACCTTCTTGCCTGCGCCTTCATTGTATCGAATAATCTCTTTTGTGGAAACGAGATCAACGAAGTTAACACCTTCATAATTAGCTTCTGGGATGTTATCAGGCTCATCGTCAAAGAGAATCTTACCCATCATCACGCCATGTTCACGCAGTACTTTGGTTAACTCACGAGTATCAATGTTGGTGATACCAGGTACATGTTCACGCTTCAACCAATCGCCTAGGCTCTCTACAGCATTCCAATGGGAATACTGTTCTGTGTAGTCTGATACGATGATAGCAGACGCATAAATCTTGTCGCTCTCCATGAATGTTGGGATGCCATTTGCCTCTATAGAGAATGGAGGCACACCATAGTTTCCTACTAAAGGAAAGGTCATGGTCAGAAGTTGACCAGCATAGGAAGGGTCTGTAAGGCTCTCTGGATAACCCATCATGGCCGTGTTGAATACTACCTCACCAGCAACTGGTGCATCGTATCCAAACGACTTGCCATGGAATTTTGTTCCGTCACTCAGGACTAAAGTTACGTTCCTCATTATTACTTAGTATTGTTGAGTTGATTGTTTTTATGTATTTCTTGTTAATGTTCTAACACTGGAAAAAGGACGTATAGTTTGTGCGGTTAATTCAAGAGAAATGTCTTGAGCGCACAAGCCGTACGTCCTTATCTATAGAGATTAGCTCATGTTATGCTTGAGGTGTTCATGTTCATAATAATTGATGAAGTTCTGGTTGACCAGTCTCATACCACCTGGAGTAGGGTAATCACCCGTAAAATACCAGTCACCAGGATGGTTCGGAATAGCATTATGTAGACCTTCAATGCTTTGGAAAACAAGTTCGACTGGCGTCGTCATGCCCTGCGGTCGAAGTATCTCTACAATCTTTTGATTGATTTCTTCTATGGTGAAAGGCTTATAAATGGCCTTTACTGAATTATAGAGATGTTCTCCTTTAGGTTTGGCAACCTCTTTCTTACAGGCTTCATAAACCTCATGTAGAAGATTCTCCATATTCCGTTCACGTATTAACTCAATGGTCGCACGGAATACACAGAACTCTTCTGGACGTGGCATGTCAATGCCGTAATAGTCGGGAAAGCGTATCTGTGGTGCACTGGAAACAATGACAATCTTCTTCGGATGTAGACGATCTAAGATGTGAAGAATGCTTTCCTTGAGAGTTGTCCCTCGAACAATAGAATCGTCTATGATTACTAAGTTGTCCTTGTAGGGTTCGATACTCTCATACGTTATATCATAGACATGAGAGGCGAGGTCATTGCGTGAATTACCCTCAGTGATAAATGTTCTTAGCTTGATATCCTTCCATGCTACCTTCTCAGCACGTATTCCTTGCTTTAGAATCTGATGTATATCTTCTTCTGAAGGGTTGCTCCCCAAGGCTGTTATTTGCTCAACTTTTCGTTTGTCAATCCATTCTTTAAAGCCATGAGTTAACCCATAGAACGCTACTTCTGCAGTGTTAGGAATAAATGATAAAACCGTGTGAGTTGTATCATAATTGACTGCTTCTAAGACGCGTTCTGTCAATTGTTGACCTAGTTTCTCACGCTCTTTATAGATGTCTCTATCCGATCCACGAGAAAAGTAAATACGCTCAAACGAACAGGCCGAATAAGTCTTTGGCTCAAGTATCTGCTGTAGGCTTGCTTCTCCCCGTTTGTTAACTATTAAGGCTTGACCCGGTCTTAACTCTTGTATGTCTTCACATTCTAGGTCGAAGGTTGTCTGTAAGACGGGGCGTTCACTAGCAACTACTACAATCTCATCGTTCTTATAATAGAATGCAGGACGTATAGCCCATGGATCTCGAATAGAGAACATCTCGCCTGAACCTGTTTGTCCGCAGATAACGTAACCACCATCGAAATGTTCCATGGTAGTCTTGAGAACATTACTTATTTGTATGTTATCTTCAATATACTCAGTGATGTCTCGTTTCGTAAGTCCAAGTTCCTGCGCTTTCACAAAGTTGCGTTCAACTTCACGATCAAGCCTGTGTCCCATGAATTCTAATAGAAGGTAAGTATCGCTATAGATGCGTGGGCATTGCCCTTGGTCAGTCAGTTTCTCAAATATATCCTCAATATTTGTCATATTGAAGTTGCCACACATACATAGATTCTTTGCCTTCCAGTTGTTGCGACGTAGGAAGGGATGGACATAAGAAAGACCACTCTTGCCAGTAGTTGAGTACCGGAGGTGGCCCATATAAAGCTCTCCCGCAAAGGGAAGACTAGTTTTTGCAAAAGAAACATCAGACAATTGTTCCTGTGATAAGCCTTTATAATGCTTGTGTACATCAGCAAATATCTCTGTAACAGCATTCTTTCCCTCTGCTCGCTCACGGAACATATACTCGTTACCAGGCTCGGATGAGAGTTTCACAGCAGATAATCCAGCCCCTTCCTGACCACGGTTATGCTGCTTCTCCATCATAAGATAGAGTTTATTTAACCCGTACATCCAGGTTCCATACTTCTCCTGATAATACTCTAACGGCTTTAGCAACCTAATCATTGCTACTCCGCAATCTTCATGAATGTTCTTTTCCATTTATAAGATGTATTGTCTGTCTTTTACAATTACCGATGTTTACTAATCTTGTTTGTGTTTTTGTTACCAGCTTATAAGCATTCCCCGTCATTTTGGATACCCTATTGAGTATCCTAGATGATGGTGATTTCTGAGACTATTACTCTACTGTAACAGACTTAGCCAGATTACGTGGTTGATCCACATCCTTGCCTTTGCAAACTGCAATATGGTATGCCAAAAGCTGTAATGGGATTGTTGCAACCAATGGTTCTAGACATTCCATGCAATCAGGAAGCTCTATTACGGCATCTGCAATATGAGAGATTGTCGTGTCACCTTTAGTTACTAAGGCTATAACCCGACCTTGTCTTGCTTTTATCTCTTGTATGTTGCTACGTACTTTCTCGTACATCCCGTTCTGCGTTGCGATAGCTACTACAGGCATATCAGAATCTATCAAGGCAATAGGACCATGTTTCATCTCTGCTGCGGGATAGCCTTCTGCATGAATGTAAGAAATCTCCTTTAATTTTAATGCACCTTCCAAAGCTACTGGGTAACTAAATCCACGTCCCAAGTAGAGGAAGTTTCGTGCATAAGTGAAGGTGCGTGCCATATCTGCAATTTGGTTATTTACCTTCAACACATCCCTTATCATATTAGGAATTTCTGCCAATTCTTTAACCGTACGCACGTATTCTTCGTGTTTAATAGTACCTTTGGCATTTGCTAAAGCTAGTGCAAACATCGTTAAGACAGTGACCTGTCCAGTGAAAGCCTTTGTAGAAGCAACACCGATTTCAGGGCCTACGTGGATGTAAGTTCCTGTATCAGTTGCACGCGGGATACTAGACCCGATGGCATTACAAATGCCATAGATAAAAGCACCTCTAGACTTTGCTAACTCTACAGCTGCAAGTGTATCGGCTGTTTCTCCACTCTGTGAAATGGCTATGACAACGTCGCTATCACTTACAACCGGGTTACGATAGCGGAACTCACTAGCATATTCAACCTCTACAGGAATCCTACAGAAGGTTTCAATCATCTGTTTACCGATAAGTCCAGCATGCCAACTTGTACCGCAAGCAACGATAATGATGCGCTTAGCATTGAGTAGTTTGCTGCGGTAATCAATCATTGCACTCAAGGTAACATTGTCGTGCTCCACGTTAATTCTACCTCTCATGCAGTTTGTCAAACACTCTGGTTGTTCAAAGATCTCCTTGAGCATGAAGTGGTCGTAGCCTCCCTTCTCAATCTGTCCAAGGTTGATATCAACCGTACGAACCTCTGGAGATAGCTCTTCATTGAGGATATTTACGACCTTCAACTCCTCTCCTAACTTCATTACTGCAATGTTTCCATCATCAAGGTAGACAACTTTATCAGTATATTCGATTATCGGACTAGCATCCGAGCCGAGGAAGAATTCACCATCACCAATGCCTACTACAAGTGGACTCTGCTTTCTTGCAGCAATGATGGTATCAGGGTTACGCTTATCCAAGAGGGCTATGGCGTATGCACCAATTACTTGATGTAAAGCCAACTGTACTGCCTCTAGGAGACTAATGTCCTTCTTTGTCTGTATATAATCAATCAGTTGAACCAACACTTCAGTGTCTGTATCCGACTGAAATTGTATTCCTTTCTCTATCAAATTATGCTTTATTTCTGCATAATTCTCGATAATACCATTATGAATAATTGCCAAATTCTTTGACTGCGAATAGTGTGGATGCGCATTTATAGATGATGGCTCACCATGAGTTGCCCAACGTGTGTGAGCAATCCCAATGTTTCCAGTGACGTTCTTATCAGTACAATACTCCTCTAAGTCAGCCACTTTTCCTTTTGTTTTATAGACATCTAAGTTGCCATTATCGTCTATCAGTGCCACGCCTGCGCTGTCGTATCCTCTATATTCAAGGCGTTTCAAGCCTTTAATCAGTATGGGGTAAGCCTCACGCTTTGTCCCAATATATCCTACAATACCACACATTTTACCTTAACCCTTTCCTTTTATAACAAATGAGAACACCCTTACACCCGCTTCCTATCATCTAGCTCTGTTCTAGGCTAGGCAAGATATGGATGTCAAAGAATGTTCTCATTTTTAATATTTGCCTCTTTAATGAGGATATAAGTCCCCATTTAAAGATAGAATCTTACTTTCTTAAAACGTTAACCAATAGCGATGCTACTGATGTAACAATACCTATAAAGGAGAACCAAATGGTAGTGGAACTACCCACACCAGAGGTCTTTGCCTTCACAGAGTTTGGTTGAACGTATAACACATCATTCTGTTGTAGATAATAATAAGGTGAGTTGATGATGTTAGCATCATTCAAATTCAGACGTACTGCATGCTTTTCTCCTCTTGCATCCTCACGTATCAACAGAATATTATTACGCTTGCCATATACACCTAAATCGCCTGCCTGCGCAATAGCTTCTAGAACACTAATCTTCTCAGTAGATACTGGTATCACACTAGGATGACCTACTTCACCCATGACAGTAATGTGATAACTGCTCATGCGAACCGTCACAACAGGGTTCTCGGTGCGTGCAAGGTAAGGTTGAATCTTACTCTTTATCAAGTCCTCACATTCAGTTTTTGTTAAGCCAACAACATGTATCTTACCGATAATAGGGAAGTTAATGAATCCCGTGTTATCAACTAGATAGCCCTTGAAAGCCGTAGATCCTTTGTCACCACCTTGCAGATTGAAGGGTGCAGCAGCCTCTGGATTAGTTGTATTGACTGTGATGGTTAATTCGTCTTTAGGCATGATTCGTGCGTCAAAGAGACCACGTGAAGCGGCAAGACTGGTTGAGTCAATGTTCTCCACATAGGTGAAGCCCTTGCTAGAACCACATCCTGTCATTGCCATAATCATAGCTACTGCTATGAGAGATAAGATGATTTTTTTCATTTAAAAAATAGCGTGAAGTCAACTATTAATAATTCTTTTCTGCAAAAATACGACTATTTTTTGAGAATTACAAGCGAATAGCTTTTTTTCTCTTAGGTGATTCGTAAAATAGAGTTGACCTATAAATATTAATGCTACCTTAGCCTTTCTATTGCTTGATTTGTTCTCTCTTTTGGGGGAGATGAAATCCTTTTACGATTGAGCCACTTTACAATATTGGTCGTAAAGCCATTGCTGTTGTTCTGTAATTGTTAAGTTGCTGTTATCTAATTCGATAGCATCATCCGCCTTACGGAGCGGTGACGTCTCACGATGGGTATCGATATAATCGCGTTCTTGTACATTCTTTAGAATCTCATTGAAGTCAGCATCCATGCCTTTACCCTTCAGTTCGTCGTAGCGTCGTTGGGCACGAACTTCTGCTGAAGCTGTGACGAATACTTTTAGTTCTGCATGTGGGAAGACCACAGTCCCGATGTCTCTTCCGTCCATAACGATACCCTTCTCTGCGCCCATTTGCTGTTGTTGCTCCACGAGAGCAGTACGAACGAAGGGGAGGGCAGCGATAATGCTGACATGTGAAGATACTTCCATTGTTCGGATTTCGGTCTCAATATTCTCTCCATTGAGATAGGTGTCAGGTCGTCCTGTTGCTTTATTCAACTGGAAACTAATTTTAATTTTATCCATCTGTGCCTTTAGTTCCTCTTCTTTTATCGAGCCGTCCGCATTGAATAGATGATTACGTAAAGCATAGAACGTAACGGATCGGTACATTGCACCAGTATCTACATAGATGTAACCAATCTTCTTTGCAAGGTCTTTAGCCATTGTGCTCTTACCACATGAGGAGTATCCATCAATGGCGATAGTTATCTTTTTCATTCTGAATCCGTGTTTTGTTTTATCTATTTAGTACTGCTTTCTTCTGCAGTGTGTGCAAAGTTAATAAAAAAAGTAATATGTTTATGGTTAGAAATTGATTATTTGTCATTGTGTTCATTTCATATATTGAGTTGAAAGGAATGTCTACTTCCATTTGAGAAGGGCGTTTCTTTGATGTAAAGAGAGGCTCTTCTTATGCCAAAGAAAGGCTCTCTTTAAATAGAGAAGAGTGCCTGTTTAAGTCTATGCGAAAGGATATTCAATTTGAAAAGATTTGTTCGATAGCTGCTCCTAGGCGTTTATAATGTTAGTTGGAGGATGTTTGATAAATTCTAGAAATCGTTTCCAATCACTCAAATCATGTGAAATTACAAAGATAAATGAGGTTATCTGTATCTAATTAAACAATTATTACTTAAAATGAATAGGCAAGATTGACTAAGACGGAGCTGCTAGCAGCATGATACTTACCATAGGCTAAGTTTAGTTTGAAGCGTTCGAGATTAATGCCACCACCCACACTAAAGCCTGCTCCATGTGCACTGGAATCCTCGTTGGTACCGATGGTCATCTCGTCAGCTCGGCGGAAGTTGTAACCACCACCGACCCATATATTGTCTGACAAGAGAATGTCTGCGCCAAGATTCAAGTGATTGATAAAGCGGTAATCATAATGAGTTAAGTCAACGAGAGTTGCAGATAGTCGTACAGGTAAGGCTGCAAAGGTTTTGCTCACACCAACTTGTACATCCATAGGCATCTTCCCGTAGTTTTCTTCGTAAGCCTTGATCTGACCGCCCAAGTTCTTTACTACCACAGAAACAGACCATTGGTAATCAGGTTCAAACCAGTTGAGTCCGAGGTCAACACCTACTGCCATGGAGCTGTAATTACCTATATATGAGTTGATAAACTTCGCTGTTATACCTCCCACGAGATTATGTGCTAATTCGTAAGAAAATATCCCCTCAATTGCAATCTCACTAGCATTAAAGGTTCCTATCTGTGTGTTGTTCTGGTCATACTCCTTCATCTTTCCATAGTTCATGTACTGGACTCCTCCTGCAATTGTCCCTTTCTCACCCAAAGCCTTTGTGTAAGAAGCACCCATGTAATTGGCACCACTCATGTAATTCATATAACTCAAACCTATCGTCTTATCGCTTACCGATGATGCAAGAGCAGGGTTAGAGAACATCAAAGCAGGGTCATCTTCAATAATTGTAATATTATCTCCACCTAAAGCAGCAGCATGTGCACTAACAGGAAGACGTAAGAAATTGTATTCAGTTTGGCTCTCTTGAGCCCATAACATACAAGTGAAAAGGGTTGAGATGAGCGTTAAAACAAACTTTTTCATTTAATCTAAATTAATTTATCGGGCAAAGTTACAGCTTTTTCCGAATATCTTATTACTTTTGTCTTTGGAACTGCTTAAATAGTAGAAGGTAGGCTTCTCGGGGATAGAGCAGTATTTCATATAACGGCAATAGCTATAGTTTTAGTATCTAACAGTGGAGATTAAGAAGTCAAAAAAAGCAGATTTAGAGAATAAGCGATGGGTTGGTTTCCTTTTGGGAATCATCATTGCCCTCTCTATCTTCTTTGTTGCTATGGAATACAATGCCAATCCTTCAAGTGATGATGATACTAACGTGAAAGCCTTTAAGAATGTGACTCTTCACGATATGGATATGTTGCCTGCCATTGACCAGCAAGACTTAGCAAAGACAAAGGACGATAAGAAACCTACAATTGAGGATCTTTTGAATCTTAAACGTAGGGATGTCCCTAATAAGGTGACGCCTCACGACGCAGGTAGTATGAACTCGAATGACAAGAAAACTGCCGCCCCGCAAGTGAGTGATATTCCTATCGTTATGCCAATGGTCACCACCTTGCCAGATCCACCCAAGGTGCAGGAAGATGCCAAAAAAGTGACGGAGAAGATGACAGATGATCCATCACAAGTGGAGGTGGAACGTTATGATGATAAGGTTAGTAAGCGTATTCTCTCGGATACTCCAACACCTCCTGGTGGCTGGGTTGAGTTTATGAAATGGCTTACAAAGACTTTACAATATCCTGCAGATGCGAAGAGTCAAGAACTGCAAGGTACTGTAAACATTACTTTCATCATCAATGTTGATGGTTCTGTGAATGATGTTACGATTAAGAGTGGGCGTTATCCTGTGCTAAATGCAGAGGTTTTGAGAGTCTTGAAGACCATGGGGAAATGGAAGCCTGGCATACAGAAGGGTAGAAAATGCCAGTCATTAGTGGAGATTCCTGTTGTCTTTAAACTTTCATGATAAACATGTCTTTCATCTAGAAAGCGTCAATATCCATTGAAGTTTACCTATAAAGTGAATTAATATTTGTAATCAACCAACTTAAAACAATCCTATATGTTTACTGCTGATGAAATCCTATTTAAAGTAAATGATTATATAAATAACATCTCATATAATCGTAAACCTTGGAGCTTATATGAGCCTATTAAATATGTATTGTCACTAGGTGGGAAACGAATCCGACCGATATTAATGCTTCTTTCTTACAATCTCTTTAAGGATGATCCAGAGTCGATTCTCTCACCAGCATGCGCCCTTGAGACGTATCACAATTATACTTTATTACATGATGATTTGATGGATGATGCTCCACTTAGGCGTGGACAGCAAACTGTACATGTGCGTTGGGATGCGAATACTGCTGTTCTTTCGGGCGATTCCATGCTTGTTCTAGCCTTTGAGCGGATGGCTAAGTGTAATGATAAACACCTGCGTGAAGTGTTGAAACTATTTACTACTACTGCTTTGGAAATAGGCGAAGGTCAGCAGTATGATATGGAGTTTGAGACACGAAATGACGTCAAGGAAGAGGAGTATATAGAGATGATTCGCCTGAAGACAAGTGTTCTCCTGGCATGTGCAATGAAGATTGGTGCTATCTTAGCAGACGCCCCACAAGAGGATGCAGAGAACCTTTATAAGTTTGGAGAACAGGTTGGTTTGGCCTTTCAATTACAAGATGATTACCTTGATGTGTATGGTGATCCAAAGGTATTCGGTAAGAAGATTGGGGGGGATATAACGTCTAACAAGAAGACATACATGCTAATTAATGCCTTCAACAAAGCTAATGTTCGCCAACGTAAAGAATTGGAGAAATGGATTACATGTGAGCATTTCGTGAGGGATGAAAAGGTTGAAGCTGTGACCAAACTCTATAATAAGATAGGTGTTGACAAGATGGCTATTGATCGAATTAATTACTATTTTGAAGAAGCAAATAAGTATCTTGCTGCTGTGAAGGTGAGTGATAATCGTAAGCAAGAATTAGTCTCTTATGCACAAAGAATGTTGCACCGTAAACGATAACTAGTTGATTATAATGATAATAGATACACATGCTCATTTAGATGTTGAAGATTTCTCTGAGGATCTTCCAGAGGTTATTTTGCGAGCACGGCAGGCTGGAGTGGGGAAGATATTCCTACCAGCAATAGACTTAAAGTCAGTAGATACGACTTTAGCTGTATGTCGACAATATCCTGATGTGTGCTATCCAATGATTGGATTACAGCCAGAAGAGGTACGTCAAGATTGGCAGATAGTACTTGAAAAGATGTATGCTCGATTGAAAGAATCTATTAAGAAGCAGGCTGATGGTACAGCTTTATCTGGCGAGACATTCATTGCCATAGGGGAAGTTGGGCTTGATTTCTATTGGTCACGTGAGTATGAACAAGAGCAACTTGCTGCTTTTGAGGAAGCTGTCAAATGGAGTATTGAGACGCAACTACCCTTGATGATACATTGTAGGAAGGCACAGAATGAGATGTTGCATATCATGCGGGCGTATGAAAAAGAATTACCAGGTGGTGTCTTTCATTGCTTTACTGGTAATCAAAAAGAGGCTGAAGCCTTCCTTCGTCTTGAGCATTTTGCATTGGGTATAGGGGGCGTTTCAACCTTTAAGAGTAGTCATCTGAGGGAAGATTTGCCTGCTGCTGTTCCTTTGGATCGTATTGTTTTAGAGACAGATAGCCCTTATATGGCACCTGTTCCATATCGTGGTAAACGGAACGAAAGTTCATTTATTATAGAGGTAATGCGTACATTAGCAATGAGTTATGGCGTTGATGAAGAAGAAATAGCACGTCAGACGAATGCCAATGTAGAGCGTATCTTTGGTATTAAGGTGTAAGATTGTATTATCGAACATAATACTTGAAATTCAGGAGTCAGTTTTTGTAGAGGATGATAAGGTTCAAATATAATGGATATTATCGTCTTAAAGAATATTAAATAGTAACTCCTTTATGTGAATTTATCAAACGAAAGGAGTAATTTTGTACACATATATTTCATATGTGGATGCTTTTCTATATGTGAGGAGACTAGGAAAGATGCTCGAGTGGTTGAAGAGGCACGCCTGGAAAGCGTGTATACCTCTAAAGGGTATCGGGGGTTCGAATCCCCCTCTTTCCGCTTAATTGTGTAAATGATAATCCCTATATCGTCAAGATATAGGGATTTCTTATTACTCTTTATACATATGTTTACACACTAGTTCTTGCTTATTTTGCTTTTTAAGGAGTATTTGGAGAGTTGTTTCTCTTATTATTAAACAATCTTGTTATCGTCTCTTTCGTATCTATAAAGAAAAAAGGTATGTCTAATGACATACCTTCTTGTGATCCGCATGGGGTTCGAACCCATGACCCCAACATTAAAAGTGTTGTGCTCTACCAGCTGAGCTAGCGGATCTCCCTACGCTTTTGTTAATTGCGGTTGCAAAGGTACTAAGTTTTTTTGACTATACCAAATATTTTGAGATATTTATTTCTTTAGGGCTAATTCATAGATATTCTTTAATGCTTTTAGCATCTTCTAGATAAGTGTTGATAGTTGACTCACGAGGGGATGGGGCTATCATACAATATTAATGGTGATGAAAAAGGATAGATGAAGGATTTCGTTTATAAAAAGCAAATCATTTTTACTGTCATTCCTGTCACCCTATCAGATTCTTCAAAGTGTTGTTTCACAGCTTATTATGCTAAATGTTAAAAGTGAAAGCAATGATGATTAAAGCCAAATTAAGTTTTTTGTGGATTCGATAGGGTGTATTTTTCTTTGGTAATTTATACCGCACTCAATTATTTTAAGTAAGTTTGTACGTACTTATTAAACATATATTCTATAATGATGTATGCTTGTATAATGATTAGGTAAAGATAAGTCCATAGCAATGAGATATTTTCTTTTTAGTCTTTTGTTAGTTTTTTGTGGTTGTAGCTCTTATGACTATAAAGTTTCATCGCTACCAAGTATAGAACTTTCCTATCAAGAATTACCAAAGGAAGTAAGGCTTCGCTTGTCATCAATAAAGTCTTGCGACCCTTCAACGGGAGCACTTCTTGTAGTTGATTCTATAGATAGTTTGAGGTATTCGTTAGAAGAGGTAGCTACGATAACGGGACCTTGGATAAGCTTTATAAAGTTGGTGGATAATAAAAAGGGGCTGGCTTATAGGATAGAGCGGGATGGTCCTGAACCATACATAATATTTGATGGTGCATTGTATATCCCTGACAGATATAATATTCTCTATAGTGATGAGATTCAAAAGGCGAGGTATATAAGGTATCAATTAAGGTGATTGTCTTCTTTTAGTGTGTAACTTTAAAGAAGGTAATAAGATTATTATATACAAAAAGGGGGCGATATTAAAAGTATGGATTATTCAATCTTATTTAGTTATCTAGCCTTGCTAGTACTAATGGATTGATATCCGTTGGACATAGATTATTATATCCTTACTTTTAATAGCTCCCTTCTTGTAATCTTTTAAATGCTAGTAAGCCTTACTATTAGTAAGCGAAGAGAGGATAAGTAGCCATCGTCTCGTTTACTTTCTCACGTACTCTCTTGATTACCTGCTCGTTCTCTGGATCAGCGAGAACCTCATCAATGAGTTCTGCAGTGAGCAACATCATGTCTTCCTTACATCCACGAGTTGTCATAGCAGCTGTTCCGAGACGCAAACCACTTGTCTGGAACGCTGAACGCTCATCGTATGGAACCTTATTCTTATTGGCTGTGATATCAGCAGCAACAAGTGCCGTCTCTGCCACCTTTCCAGTAAGGTCTGGATATTTCTGACGTAGATCGAGCAACATAGAATGGTTATCTGTACCACCACTAACAATACTGAAGCCCTTATCAACGAGTGCTTGTGCAAGAACAGAAGCGTTTTTCTTTACCTGCATTGCATATTCCTTCCAACTTGGGAGAAGGTTCTCACCGAAGCCAACAGCCTTTGCTGCAATGACATGCTCTAATGGTCCACCCTGGTTACCAGGGAATACTGCAGAGTTGAAGAGCAATGACATTGGTTTTACAACGCCTTTCTTTGTGGTAAGTCCCCATGGATTCTCAAAGTCTTTACCCATTAGAATGACACCACCACGTGGTCCACGAAGTGTCTTATGGGTTGTTGTTGTAACAATATGAGCATACTTTACGGGGTTATCCAACAATCCAGCAGCAATGAGACCAGCAGGATGTGCCATGTCAATCATCAATAAAGCACCTACTTTGTCAGCTATTTCGCGCATACGCTTATAGTCCCATTCACGGCTATAAGCTGATCCTCCACCAATAATTAGCTTTGGCTTATGTTCAAGAGCGAGCCTTTCCATCTCATCATAATCCACTCTTCCAGTCTCACGATTCAGTGTGTAACCAACGTGGTGATAAAGGATTCCAGAAGTATTCACCTCACTTCCATGAGAGAGATGCCCTCCTTGGTCAAGGTCTAAACCCATAAATGTGTCACCAGGTTTTAGTACTGCGAGTAAAACAGCTTGGTTTGCTTGTGCGCCAGAGTGTGGCTGAACATTGGCATACTCTGCTCCGAAGAGTTGTTTAACACGCTCAATAGCAAGTGTCTCAACCTGATCAACCACTTGACATCCACCATAATAGCGTTTGCCAGGATAACCCTCTGCGTACTTGTTAGTGAGGTAAGAACCCATAGCCTGCATTACTTCATCGCTAACAAAATTCTCAGATGCAATCAGCTCCATGCCCTTCAGCTGTCGCTTATGCTCCATCTCAATGAGGTCGAAAATTTCTTGATCTCTTCTCATGTGTATCAAAAGTTTTAAAGGAGTCCGTGTTTTTCTAGACGAACTCGGGGTTAGTAATATGCCGCAAATATACGAATTAATGTTCTAACATGCAAACGTATCAAAAAAAATAATGTATCTTTGCAGGCACAATCTCTTATTCTCTTGATTATTAAGGATAATCTTCTGATGAATAAAAGATTTGTTCTGATAATTAAACAACAATATATTATGAAACTGAAAGAGTTGTTTCAAGCCTACGAGTTTGATGAGATTTATCCACAAATAGGACTTATGTTTCCTAAAGGTAGGCATTTACGGAATGAGTTCCGTAATGCATACGAGTTGTTATTAAGCATTAATCCTGTGTTATCAAAGAAGCAAATCCGATATCAACTGATGGAAGATCCCGATACAAATGAGATGTTCTTCGGTGCTGACGACCATGATTTCAATGGTCCATGGGATGTGTTATTAGGCAAGGAAGTGAAGAAGGAGCCGAAAGTAGACCTAACGGATGAGGAGTTAGTGGCTAATTGTCTACTTAATACAGTCCTCATTGGTCGTCATCCTCGCCCCTTTGATAAAGACTATCAAGCAATTATAAAATAAATTGAGTGTGCTAAAAAGCAAATACTTTTGGCA
The DNA here is from genome assembly GCF_041433025.1 of Prevotella sp. 20925_1_30. Classification (NCBI taxonomy): domain Bacteria; kingdom Pseudomonadati; phylum Bacteroidota; class Bacteroidia; order Bacteroidales; family Prevotellaceae; genus Prevotella; species Prevotella sp. 20925_1_30. The sequence continues at coordinate 27,162 of NZ_JAPWAR010000010.1, forward strand.
CACCCTCTCATCTATTAAGTCCTCCTCCCTAACTAGCTTCCATTAGGCACTCTCCCCATTTCGGGGGAGTTGGAGGGGGCTGTAGGCTTACCCTACCTGCGGTCCAGGGTGCTCTTCACTCCCCTCTCCATTCGGAGAGGGGGCGGGGGTGAGGCTTTCCTTCCACTCCTCCCAATGAATGTTATCCGAAACCAACGAGCGAGTAGCAACCTTGTTACTCTGTGTGCGCGAAGTCTCGGGGATGAAACGAACACGGACATTCTTTATCTGCTTTGCCGTCACTTCTTCAGGCTTCGCGATACCCTTGTCGGCATTGATGGTATAATAGAATGTACCAACACCCTCCAACTTCACCGTTCGACCTTCAGCCATAAAGGCAGCCATAACAACACCTAAGTCTTTCAGTACAGCATACGTGTCACCACGACTCACCGTCGAAATCAATGCCAATCGGTCAGCCACTTGGTCGGTTGTTACGGGCTTACCCACAACTACTACCTGCGGATACCACAAACCTGTAATTTTCTTTTTTACTTTCTTAAAAAAAGCCATAGTCTCAAACTTTTAAAGATTAATAAATAGATTTATAATAAACGATATGTAAATTATTTTCAAGCAACAGTCTATCTCGGTCCGTTACAGAGGGTACCTCGGTCCTATACTGAGGTACCCTTAGTCCTATACCGAGGGGGTCTTAGTCCTATACCGAGATACCCTCTTCTATAATGCGTTGATTATCAATTAGTTATAAGAGGTCTATTTCTACCCCTATTTTGTCCTGTTTTTTCGCATTAAACTTCGCCTTTTAGAGGGCGATACCGGTACAGGGCAATCGCACGGACTACTCGAGCACGCCGACCCTGAACCCGTTTTTGCGGTTGTAGTTGCTAATGTAGACGTTACCACTGTAGAAGCTCAGGCCGTATGCGCCGCCAGCTGGGTAAACACTTGACGACCAATAGGCGCCGTTGGAGCCAATGTCGTACAGCTGACCAGAGCCGTAGGAACCCAAGGCGGGCAGGTAGAAATATTTGTTTGCATCGGCTGCGGAAGGAAGAGTCGGAGAAGCGGACCAGCTGCCATTGCCTCCAATTGTACGCCAATCAGTACCGTCGGCAGCGGTGTTGCTGTTGTAACCACTTATGTATGCCTTCTTCTTAAACCACATACCACCTTTATATAAATGACCCATTGTAGTCCATAACTCATCTGCATCCCAACGAGGATCGCCCTCTTTTGCGTACCATGTCATCTCGTTCACGTTGGGGAGAGTTGAGCAACTATTGTTTGCTTGAAACGCACCGCTACCCTCGTGGTAGTAACGAGGGTCTGTGTTGCTCTGGGCGTAGTTGCCGTTACTGGTATAGTTCAACACTGGCTGGTCTTTATTACTCGACCACCATTCGTGACCCTTCCAGTATTGTTCCTGAGCATCCCACGTGTAATAATGGTCGCCATCGTAGTTCTTTACGTCAAGTTGTGCGGTCATATCGTAGTAGGTGTTGGAAGCGTATGCTGTGGATGTATATGTCTTAGTTATGGTGCCCTCCACATTTGTTGCTACGTCTTTTACCCAATAACGTACTTTTAAGGTATGAGTTCCTGGCTTGATGACCATGTAAGCACCGTTAGTAGTTACGCTGGCTGCGCTGTTAGTCAGTGGGAAGCCGTTGCTATAGCTGCCACTGCCAGTTGTGGTTAAGACAATTTTATCACCACCTGTAACTGCTGAAGCATCTAAAGCACCTGTAGTTGTATTGACGGTGTAGGTCTCAGCAATATCGTTGTCGGAGCTTACCTCCACCTTTGTTAAGTAGCAGTCATGTAGGACAGTGTTGCTTATGTAAGGCTGGAAAACTAAGTAAGCTGGCTGGTGCTCTAACTCGAATGCAAACTGATTTTTACCTGTCACCTTTGTAGCGGTAGCAGTACCGTAATCGCCTGCTGTGCCGAAATGCTCGGTGTTGTCTGGAGCTGTCTGGCTCTGGGCGGTTGAGATAGTTACAGAGTTGCTGCTGCTGTTCTTGCCCAAGTAATAAACCTCATAACTGCTATGGTCTGTAAACTTACCTGGAACCATATACTTAAAAGATGCAACCTTGCTCTTTGGAGCGTTCGTACTCTTCTTCAAATCGCCGTTGTCATCCTTTACGTAGATATAATCGCCTGCTTCCCAAGAGAAGTCACTGCTGTTATAATTCAATGATGTGCGGGTCTTTGCCTCGTCACCTGCTACAAAAGTCGTTAGGTTCTTGTCGTTATCCTCATTGGGGTTCGTTGGGTTCTGTGCTACATCCTCGTTAGCACAGGATGCAAAAGCCAAGGCTATACCAAATACAACAGCCAAGGACTTTAGCTGTGATGTGAATGAATGTTGTTTCATTGTTTGCTTCATCTTTTCTTTGTTCTCTTTGTTAATAACTCTCTGTTAGTCTTCCCATGAAGATGTGCTTTCATCTTCTAAGTCTTCATCATTCCATAAGCCTGACTCTTTGGCAGGAGCTGATGGACCAGTAGCCTTGTGAGCCTTCTTATGCTGACTAGGGAAAGACGTTTGCATTAAATTAGTGGCTTCGTTGACTTGAATTATCATGCACTCTGGTGCAGAGTAACTCTTCTTTACTTGCTTTTTTCTCATTACTTCATTGATTAAAATAGTTGTTATTTCGTTCTTATTTCGCTCTAAATCGAGTTCACAAAAGGGCATAAAAAAGCGAACAAAGGAAACTCTTGGAAGTCCTTTGTTTACAGGGGTTACGGCACGTTTCGCGCGCGCGTATGCGAGAAGAAAAAATGTGTTATTAGACGCTAGGTGCGCATATTGTGTGTGTGTGTGTGTGTGTGTGTGTGTGTGTTAGCAAATTATTTGGATTGACCAAAGATAAAGTGCAAAAAGATGCAAAGAATCGGATAATTCTTTGCAGTACTTCGTTCACTTGATATGTCATTGCTAACTGTTTCACGGCGGCAAAGGTAAGGCTTTCTTTTAATTCAGCCAAATAATCTTAATTAAAATCTTTGTTTCGTCTTAAATTACTATGCAAAAAGAGGATGTATGACACATCCTCTATATAGTTCAGGCAGGTTTTACTTATTATCTAGTAAAGGCTCTTCTTAACCTCTAATCATTGTAATTATCATCTTGAAACGCTCTGCTGCATTTACTGAATGATGGGCACCGCTAGGGATGATAAAGCTTTCACCTGCATTAATAACGTGCTTTGTGCCTTCAACGGTTAGCTCCATCTTACCCTCAATCACCTGTATGAGGGCATCAAAAGGTGCGGAGTGTTCTGATAAACCTTGTCCTGCATCGAAGCTGAAGAGTGTCACACTTCCTGCGTTACTATGTACTAATTCCTTGCTAATTACACCACCATCAGCGTAATCAATTACCTTGTTTGCTGAAAAGATAATACCTTTCTCTAGTTTTGCCATATCTTTATAATTAAATTGTTTATAACTGTTTACTATCTCCTAACAAGCAATAAGAATGCCACAGAAAGCCTTGGTAACAAATGTTACTCGTTCTCTTTATGCTTTGTTGCAGCTATATTACGTTTCAAACCTTCGAACTTTACACGCTTAACAGCTGACCCTTTAAATAATTGTCGATAATCTTCAATAGAGAGATTGTGCCATGCTTCCCTACTCATTGAGAGTAGTTCGGCCTTCGGTTGTAGGCTTGGTTCGGTGTTAGGAGTGGCAAAACGATTCCAAGGACAGGCTGTTTGACATCTATCGCAACCATAGATTGTGTCGCCCATAGCTACCTTTGCATCCTCTGACAAGTCCCCTCTATTCTCAATCAGTTGGTACGATAAGCATCTATCTGTATGAAAGTCTTCATTCGGGATGATGGCTTTCGTAGGGCAAGCATCTATACATCTATGGCAGTTACCGCACCTACTCTCCATAGGTTCGTCATATTTATCAACGTCGAAAGGAAGAAATATCTCCCCGAGAAAGAACATCGAACCAGCATGAGGAATGATAAGTTGATGATTCCGCCCAACCCATCCTAAGCCTGCTTTCTGTGCCCAATAACGTTCAAGAACAGGTGCTGTATCACAGAAACAACGTATTTCTAATTTCTCCTCTTGCCCTTCCTTGTTTTCTTGAAAAGCATTAAGATAAGGTTCTGATTCCATTATCTTATTAGCCAACTCCCGCATCTTTGCCTTCATTAAGTCGTGGTAATCCTGTCCTAGAGCGTATGCTGCAAACTGATATTCACCTTTAGGTAGGTGTTGAGAAGGGGCATAATTGAGGGCAAGAGATATTATACTTCGCACACAAGGAACCAGTTTACGAGGATCGAGACGCTTCTCTAAATAATTCGACATATATGCCATGGTTGCTTCCTCACCATTCTCTAACCATTTCCGATACCCTTTTGCAACCTCTTCATCAACCGGTTCTGCCTTTGCAACCCCACAAGTGAAGAATCCGAGATGCTTTGCTTCTTCCTTTATCCATGTTGCGTTGATACTAATCATCTTGTTTCTTCGGGATTATCGGGGAATGTCTTAAACTCATATCCCTGTTCCTTGAGCCATTGAAGTGACTCCGGAAGTGCTGTACGGAGCTTGTCTATACTCTTTAAAGAGTCGTGGAAGGTAATGATAGACCCATTTCGTGCATATCGTTTTACGTTCTCTACCACGTCTTTTGCAGTCAATAACTTAGAATAATCACGTGTGACAAGATCCCACATTACAACCCTGTAATTCTGTTTCACCCACCGGTAAACAGTGTGTCGAAGCCATCCGTGAGGTGGACGGAAGTAGGGAGTATTAAGCAAGTTATCAGCTTTTGTGACATCAACAGCGTAAGTTAATGTCCAATGTCTAAATGATCCGAGGTGATGATAGGTGTGATTTCCCACTTTATGCCCTCTTCTTATCACCTCTTTATATAGGTCTGGATGTTTCCTTACATTATCTGCCACCATAAAAAACATAGCCTTCGCACCGAATTCATCCAACACATCAAGGATGAAAGGAGTGGCTTCTGGGATGGGACCATCATCAAAGGTAAGGTATACAGAATGGTCATTCTTATCCATGCGCCATAATGCGTGCGGATAAAAGAGGCGTAGCCATCGTGCTGGTTGTTCTATTAACATTGTTACTTATAGCTGATTTTAAGAAGTGATGAAGTATGATATAAGAAGAAACTGGAGTGTGATCATCCAGATATGGTAGACCACGCCCCAGTTTAATTTATTCCATCTTTATCAAGAAATAGTTTCTTTTAAAGTTGGATTATTCACCCTGTTGCCATGTACCTCCTAGACTTGCAAATCTGTTCATCAGCCCGTTCAACTGTTGAGCATGCTTGTTAGCCCATGCTCTGTCAGTATGATCATTAGCATTAACAAGGTTCATCATAATTTGGAAGTGCATCTTGCATGAACTTTGCGACATATCAAAGTAACGTGAAGGAAGCGACATGTAGTAATTAGCATACTGCATTGAAATCTTCCAAAGAGCGTCATATAACTGACGAGCCTTTGCCTTCTGTCCCAACAATGTATAAGCTTCTGCCATATCACCAGAGCCACTCATGTAACTTATTGGTACATTATAATAAGGTATCTCTTTCTCTGCCTTCTGTAGAACCTTCAGTGCTTTGGCTTTCTCACCCTTAGCAATAAGGTGGAGCGCAAGGTCTGCCATCTCACGACGATGCGTATAACACATACGTGCAACAGTCTCGTCTATGTAGAGACCAGGCTTATTGAGACCTCCCCACTTGAATCGATTCATCACGACATTATAGGTCTTTTCTGTATCGAAATTACGTAGATTGATTCCCAATGGATTGTTTCCACCTTGTGTCGTATTGAATGGTGTGATACGATTTACTAATCCCTCTTGAATGAAGTTATCACCGAGATTCATGAAATTCTCACTTCCTACAGTAACAGCTACATAGAGTGGACGAGTCCAATTACAATTAGCAATCATCTCAAGCATCATTAAATCATTCTTATATAATGCCTGCTTACCTGCTAAAGAGATGACCATACGATCAGGAATAGAATCACCTGGACGCATCATACCACTTCGTTTCACAGCTTCCTTATCGATAGTCATGTAGATGGTATCGGTTGGAATGAGGTGAGTCTCAGCGTTCTTAGAACGTACCCAGTACTTCAATATATTCTTTAACTCGAATGGTTCCTCGCCAAACTGAGCCTTTGCAGCAGCGGGATTCTGCTTATAGAAGTCCAAAACCTGCTGTTTGTACTCTGGTTGAATAGGTATAATCTCATTCGTACCGCTCACATAATCAAGTCGTGGCCATGATATTGGCACACTCGGAGAGTTGTAAGCAGGGCGACGCATCTGGTCTATGTACCAGTCAGTCTGTAGGTAAGAAAGGTTGCAAACACGTGTGTCTGTTCTTACACCTTCAACCTCTTGATTGTACCAGAGTGGGAAGGTATCATTGTCACCATTAGTGAAGATGATAGGAGCTCCCTTATCTTGAAGTGACATCAAATAGTTCTGTCCGAAGTCACGACATGTATAACGACCAGAACGATCATGGTCATCCCAAGTCTGTGATGCCATCTGAATTGGCACAAGCAAACAAACAAGTGAGATCACAGAAGCCGATAATACTGGTGCAATCTTCAGTTTTCTTGCCCAATCATAGAGTGCCAAAACACCTAAACCACACCATATTGCGTAAGCATAGAATGATCCCGCATACGAATAGTCACGCTCACGTGGCTGGCTAGGAGTCTGATTCAAATAGATGATAATAGCTAAACCTGTCATAAAGAACAGGAAGAATACCACCCAGAACTGCTGTATACCACGCTTGCCACGCCATGCTTGCCAGAACAAACCAAGTAGTCCGAGCAATAATGGAAGACAATAGAATACATTGTGACCTTTGTTTGCTTTCAACTCATCGGGCAGTTTACTCTGGTCCCCATAGAGTGCATTATCAATGAACGATATACCTGTTATCCAGTTACCATGCTCTGGTTCACCATTGCCTTGTAGGTCGTTTTGACGTCCAGCAAAGTTCCACATGAAGTAACGCCAGTACATGAAGTTACATTGATAAGAGAAGAAGAACTTTAGATTCTCCCATTGTGTAGGCATCTTTACACCATCAACAGTATGACCCGTAACGCCTCCCATCCATTGTTCATACTGTGCAGCATGAGCGTCATCATACATTCTTGGGAAGAACATGTTCTGTTGGAACACTTGTGTAGCCTTATTTCTAACGAGGAAGTAAGAGTCCTTCTCATTCTTTGAAGCCTTCTCTTTACGCTCATAGACAGGTGCTCCCTCCTTAAATTTATAGTGCATACCATCCTCTGCCACTGCTGGTTGACTCGTATAAGCCTGACCATAGAGTAGAGGGTGATCACCATACTGGTCACGGCTCAGATAACTACCCAGTGTGAAGATATCCTCTGGTGAGTTCTGATCCATTGGAGGGTTAGCTGTAGAGCGAATAACTATTACAGCATAAGATGAATAACCGATTATCAACATCAGCATACATAGTAAAGCTGTGTTCTTTAGACGGGCAGTCACCAACATTACTGATTGTCTCTTACCATCCTTATTAACAGGTCGACGCCAGCGCAAAAGGAAGTAAACAACAGCTAAAACTATAATACCAATGATGAAAGCACTCCAACCATAACCATAGAAAGGAATACCAATTAAGGCGAAAGCCAATAGGAAGGCTATGTTCTGACGAGCTTGACTCTTATCTTGATAAGTTTCATAGATACCCCATACAAAGGCGGATACAAGCAGTACTATATATATAATGGTACCCGTGTTGAAAGGCATGCCTAGGGTGTTAGTAAAGAACAATTCGAACCATCCACCTACGGTGATAATACCAGGAACAACGCCATAGAGGACGGCTGCAACCAATATTACCGAGATGAGCAGAGCGAATAACGAACCCTTAAGATTAGCCTCTGGCACCTTTTTATAATAGTAAATCAGAACGATGGCAGGGATACTGAGGAGGTTCAACAGGTGTACACCGATTGAAAGACCAGTCATATAGAAGATCAATACCAACCATCTGTCGGAATGTGGTTGGTCTGCAACATCTTCCCACTTGAGTATCAACCAGAACACAACAGCAGTAAATGCTGATGAGTAAGCATACACCTCGCCCTCGACAGCAGAGAACCAGAATGTGTCACTGAAAGTATAGATCAGTGCACCAACAAGGCCTGCACCCTCGATAGCAATAGTCTTTGCAAGTGACGGAGCATCGCCATCACGAACGATAAGACGGCGTGAGAGATGGGTAATAGTCCAAAACAAGAACATGATACAAGTAGCCGACAACAATGCACTCATCGTGTTGACCATCTTTGCAACTTGTGTTGGATCACTCGCAAAGTGTGAGAATAAATTAGCAGTAAGCATGAAGAATGGTGCCCCGGGAGGGTGACCAATCTCTAACTTATAGCCTGTTGTAATGAATTCCGGACAGTCCCAAAAGCTGGCTGTCGGCTCAATTGTGGAGCAATAGACGAATGCGGCAACTAAGAAAGCCACCCATCCAACGATGTTGTCCACCAGTCTGAATTGTTTCATTTGTGCGATTAGTATTTACAATCTGCCACTTATCAGCATGGGAGAAGGGCAGAAAATGTTTATTTCGAAATAATCTGTGCAAAGGTAGTAATTATATATTAAGTATCAGTAAAAGATGGTTTGAAAATATATTAAAATGCTCTGTTTGAAGATGAGTTTCGTGTAGGTAGTATTAACTTCTTGCTGTTTTAGGTGTGTATTGGGGCATAAAAATCAATCACAAATACATGAATTTAGTTTTAATTTGCTCTCCTTTTACTTTTAACATTTGCCTTAATATGTTGATTTCTTGTGTCTTGTAAAGCGTAAATAGGCGGCAGGAATGATAGTCTAAATATCTTTCTCGCTTTAATTCCATGGTGAAGTCCTTTTGTTTCTCACCTTTTCTGTCCTGATTAAGATAAATGTGAGAGTTCATAGATAGCTATGGATGATAGGCAATCTTTGATAATGGCAAGAGATGTGTATACGAGTATAATTCTATGGGAGATGGCCCCTTAAATTACTCTTTGTTTATAAACACTAAAACAAAAGACGCCTTTTTCAACTTGAAAACATGCTCTTTTCAGGTTGAAAAGGTGCCTTCTTTGCATGAAAGAAAGCCTCTCTAACACTGCGTCAAGTTGCATCTCCTTCTCTTGGAGGGGTTTGGGGCGGTTCTATCACTCCAATCTTTCGGTTAGAGTTATCGGCTAAGACATCATTAACAATGTTGTTGATTTGCTCCTTTAATTCGTTGATAAACTGCGCAGCATCATATTTTTTTGCCTCAATATCACGCAACTTCTTCTCCCAAATACCTGTCAATTCAGCTGATGTCAGGAGCTTTTCATGAATTGTGTTGATGAGTGCAATCCCCGTTTGAGTAGCCTCAATGTTCTTGCGTTTACGCTGAATATAATGTCTTCGAAATAGTGTCTCTATGATTCCTGCACGTGAAGAAGGTCGCCCTATACCATTTTCTTTCATGGCAGCACGCAATGTCTCATCCTCAACTAACTTACCAGCTGTTTCCATGGCACGCAATAATGATGCTTCTGTGTAGTGCTTTGGTGGTGTTGTTTGTTTCTCTGTAAGGGTCGGTGTGTGTGTGCCTGATTCCCCTTTAACAAATGTTGGAAGATAAGAACTAGCCTCTTGATTATCCTTGCCTAGTGCCTCTTGCTGTTCTGTTTCCCCTCCTTTGAGAGTGAACTGCGGGTTGGATACTTCCATCACTACACGCCATCCTTTATCTAGAATCTCCTTTCCTGAAACCTTAAATTCAATCTTATCCACTTCACCCAACACCGTTGTCGTAGCAAATTTACAATCAGGATAGAAGGCTGCGATGAATCTTCTCGCAATGAGATCATACACATTTCGTTCAACATCTGTCAGTCCCTGTGGGGGAATACCTGTTGGGATGATGGCGTGGTGATCAGTTACCTTTGAAGAATCAAACACACGTTTCGACTTCGGAAGTGGTTTCCCTCCTAATGTCTTAACCAACTCGGCATAAGGTCGCTTGCCTGCAAACGTTGTTTGGAAAAGTCCGTTCATGGTTTGCGGGCACTTTGGATAGATGTCATCCGATAGATATTGGGTATCAACGCGAGGGTAAGTTGTGAGCTTTCTTTCATATAAACTCTGGATTGTGTTCAGCGTCATTTCAGCCGAATAACCATATTTTCGGTTACAATCCACCTGCAATGACGTGAGATCATAGAGTTGTTTGGGTTGTTCTGTACCCTTCTTTTTAGTGACATTGGTGATAGTAAAAGGTTTTCCTTCAATGGTTGAGAAAGCCTTTTCTCCCTCTTCTTTAGATGTAAACTTCCCCTTTGTAGCCGTAAATTGTGTGTCTCGATAGATGGTTGCGAGTACCCAATAAGGCTCAGGCTTGAAGTTGTCAATCTCTTCCTGGCGTTTCACGATGAGTGCAAGGGTAGGAGTTTGCACTCTCCCGATGGATAGTATTTGTCCTTTCCCGTATGAATTCCTGCCATACTTGAGTGTATAAAGGCGTGTAGCATTCATTCCCAAGAGCCAATCACCAATCGCTCTTGAAAGTCCAGCAAGGTAGAGTGGCTTGTATTGAGCCTCATCTCTTAGATTAGCAAAGCCTTCTCGGATAGCTTCATCGGTCATGGAGGATATCCAAAGACGCCTAACAGGGCATTTTGCACCAGCCTTCTGCATGACCCAACGCTGTATCAATTCACCTTCCTGACCAGCATCACCACAATTAATAATCTCATCTGCAGCTTGAAATAGTTTCTTGATGATGTCGAATTGACGTTTGATACCTTCGTCTTCTATTAGTTTGATACCAAAGCGAGAAGGTATCATTGGTAACGAACCAAGACTCCAGTGTTTCCAGTTGAGGGTATAATCGCGCGGTTCTTTTAGCTCACAAAGGTGGCCAAAAGTCCATGTTACCTGATATCCATTCCCCTCCATATATCCTGTGTGCGCACTATTTGCGCCAAGGATACGGGCAATATCTTTTGCAACACTAGGTTTCTCTGCTATGCAAACTTTCATGTATTCTTTTTTACTCTACGCTTCTTAAACCTCTCTTTCACCCCTGCAAAGTTATGAAAAATATTCTACAGGAGAATTAAACAAGTATCTTTAGCTATGTTTTTTTGCGTTTTTCTTTTCCTATCTAAGTTATTTTATCTAAATTTGTAGCATAGAAACGAACAAGAGAATATAAATTTATGAGAGTTGGACTCTTTATTCCATGTTACGTCGATGCACTCTATCCACATGTTGGCGTAGCAACTTATAAGCTTTTGCGAAAGCTTCACTTAGATGTAGTCTATCCCGAACGGCAGACTTGTTGTGGGCAACCTATGGCAAATGGTGGCTTTCAGCGCATGTCAGGTCACCTTGCTGAGCGGTTTGAGGATAAGTTTAAAGACTTTGATTATGTGGTAACGCCGAGCGTGTCTTGTGCTGCTTTCGTGCGTGTAAATTACCCACAAATACTTGACCATGAGTGTCAGACCCCTAAAAAGACAATGGAACTTGTAGAGTTCCTGCATGATGTTTTGAAGGTGAAGGAACTCCCGGGGAGTTTTCCTCATGTTGTTTCAGTACATAACTCCTGTCATGGTGTGCGGGAGTTAGGATTGAGTGCACCTTCAGAAATACAAGAGAAGCCTTTTAATAAGATAATTGATTTATTGAGACTCAAGGAAGGTATCACTATAAAAGAGCCTGATCGCAAAGATGAATGTTGTGGCTTTGGTGGTATGTTTGCAATAGAAGAGCCACGTGTCAGTGCTGCTATGGGTAATGACAAGGTGAAACGTCACATGGAAACAGGGGCTGAATTTATCACTGGCTCTGATAGTTCCTGTTTGATGCACATGCAAGGGGTGGCTGCAAAGAATCATTATCCTATTAAGTTTATGCACGTAGCTGAGATTTTAGCTGCTGGTTTTTGATATATATAAATAAGGTTATATAAGGGTAACTAAGTTATGACAACATACCATTCAAAGAGAGCTAAAGAGTTTCTGAAAGACCCTAAGAAGGTTGAGCAACACGATCGTACGTTTTGGTCGGTGCGTCAGAAGCGAGATGCCGCAGCTGCTGCATTACCCGAATGGGAGGACTTACGCGAACATGCTAGTCGTATTAAAGAACACACAGCAAGCCATTTAGCTGACTATCTAGAGCAATTCTCTAATAGTTTAGAGCGTAATGGCGTTATCGTTCACTTTGCAAAAGATGCACAAGAGTTTAATGAGATGGTTTATGAGATACTGAAGTCTCATAAAGTTAAGAAGCTCGTTAAATCGAAATCAATGCTTACCGAGGAATGTGAGATGAACCCTTATCTCATAGAAAGAGGTATCAATGTGGTTGAATCAGACCTTGGTGAGCGTATTCTTCAACTAATGCATTTAAAGCCAGCACACATCGTTATGCCTGCAATTCACTTGACACGTGATGAGGTGGGTGAGATGTTTGAGGAAAAAGGAATATCTCATGAAAAGGGAAACCACGATCCCGCTTATCTTACACGATGCGCACGTGAAGATCTCCGAGAGGACTTTATGGATGCTGATGCAGGTTTGACAGGTTGTAACTTTGGTGTTGCTTCAACAGGAGATTGTGTTGTCTGCACCAATGAGGGTAATGCTGATATGTCAACATCGGTGCCTAAATTGCATATTGTAGCCATGGGTATTGAGAAAGTCATCCCTGATTATGATGCTTTAGCAGTATTTCAACGATTATTAGCTCGTAGTGGTACTGGTCAGCCATCTACGGCTTTTACTTCTCAATTTCGTAAGCCTCGTCCAGGCGGAGAGATGCATGTTATCTTGGTAGATAATGGACGTAGTGACATTGTTTCCAATAATGAACACTGGGAGACGTTGAAGTGTATTCGTTGTGGTGCATGTATGAACACCTGTCCTGTCTATCGTCGTTCGGGGGGGTATTCATATAGTTATTTCATTCCTGGACCTATTGGTGTCAACCTCGGTATGCTGAAGAGTCCAAAGAAACACAGCGGTAACGTGTCTGCATGTTCATTGTGTTTGAGTTGTGATTGTGTGTGCCCGGCGAAGGTTTCTCCAGGTAGTCAGATTTATCGTTGGCGCCAGAGTCTAGAGAAATATGGTACAGAGAATAAGGAAAAGAAGGTGATGGCAGAGGGAATGAAGGCTGTTTATGAGAATTATCATGTCTATGATGCCTTATTGCGTAATTCGTCAGTTGCCAACCACATACCTAAGTCGTTGATGGATATAAAACTGAATCCTTGGAGCATTGGACATACTATGCCACAATTTGCCAAGAAGCCTTTCCACGTTATCTTTAAGCAAGCAATGAAGGAATTGAAGCATGAATAAGGAAGAACTATTAAGCAAACTGCGTCGTAATACCATACATCAGTTTGATCTGCCAGAAACCCCTGTTGAAGGAATTAAGTATCAAGATGTTGTACAGCAATTTATTGATATGAGTCGTAATGTGGGGAGTGAAGTCATCGAGGCAAAGGCTGATGATGATATTAACGAACTCATCCGTAAGGCTTATCCAGTAGCAGAGGTGTTAGCATCAAATGTAGATGGAGTAAAGGCTGATATTAATCCCGATATAGTTTCTGAGGCACAAGATCTCAATGGAACAGATGTCGGTATTATTGAAGGTGATATTGCCGTGGCAGAGAATGGGTGTGTATGGGTTCCTCAAACTATGAAGGAGAGAGTTGTTTGCTTCATCTCCGAGAACCTCGTTATACTTGTTCATCGTGATAAAATCGTTAACAATATGCACGAAGCCTATAAGAAGATACACATGACCGACTATGGTTATGGATGCTTTATATCAGGGCCGAGTAAGACAGCAGATATAGAACAAGCGCTCGTTATGGGTGCTCAGGCAGCAAGAGGTGTTACTGTCATAATTATAGATTAAACGTTAATTATGTCAAAAACATAAATATAAAAGGTTGGTGCAATACGTTTCCAACTTTTTTTATTAACTTTGCATTCCGTAGAGAAGAATATAAAATATAACAGTTTTAATAAACAAAATAAGTTATGAAGATTGAAAAAGTACATGCTCGCGAGATTCTTGATTCACGTGGCAATCCTACAGTTGAGGTTGAGGTAACCCTCGAAAATGGTGTAATGGGTCGTGCAAGTGTTCCATCTGGTGCTTCTACTGGTGAGAACGAGGCTCTTGAACTCCGTGATGGCGATAAGAATCGTTTCTTGGGTAAGGGCGTCCTCAAGGCTGTTGAAAACGTAAACAACCTTATTGCTCCAGCATTGAAAGGTGATTGCGTACTCAATCAGCGTGCTATTGACTACAAGATGCTCGAACTCGACGGTACTCCAACTAAGAGCAAGCTCGGTGCTAACGCTATCCTTGGTGTTTCTTTGGCAGTCGCTCAGACAGCTGCTAAGGCATTGAACATCCCATTGTATCGTTACATTGGTGGTGCTAATACTTATGTATTGCCAGTACCTATGATGAATATCATCAATGGTGGTGCTCACTCTGATGCACCTATCGCTTTCCAGGAGTTCATGATTCGTCCTGTTGGTGCTCCTACAGAGAAAGAAGGTATCCGTATGGGTGCTGAGGTATTCCACGCACTTGCTAAGTTGTTGAAGAAGCGTGGTCTCTCTACTGCAGTAGGTGATGAAGGTGGTTTCGCTCCTAAGTTCGATGGTATCGAGGATGCACTCGATTCAATCATTCAGGCTATCAAGGATGCAGGTTACGAGCCAGGTAAGGATGTTAAGATTGCTATGGACTGTGCTGCTTCTGAGTTCGCTGTATGCGAGGGTGGTAAGTGGTTCTATGACTATCGTCAGCTCAAGAATGGTATGCCAAAGGATCCTAATGGCAAGAAGTTGACCGCAGATGAGCAGATTGCTTATCTAGAGCATTTGATTACAAAGTATCCTATCGACTCTATTGAGGATGGTCTTGATGAGAACGACTGGGAGAACTGGGTTAAGCTAACATCAGCTATTGGCGATCGTTGCCAGCTTGTTGGTGATGACTTGTTCGTTACTAACGTTAAGTTCCTCGAGAAGGGTATTAAGATGGGCGCAGCTAACTCTATCCTCATTAAGGTTAACCAGATTGGTTCATTGACAGAGACACTTGAGGCTATTGAGATGGCTCATCGTCATGGTTACACAACTGTAACTTCACACCGTTCAGGTGAGACTGAGGATACAACTATCGCTGACATCGCTGTTGCAACAAACTCTGGTCAGATTAAGACAGGTTCTATGTCTCGTACAGACCGTATGGCTAAGTACAACCAGCTCATCCGTATTGAGGAGGAACTCGGTGCTTGCGCTAAGTATGGTTATACAAAGTTGAAGTAAGTTCTTGCTCCTATTAAGGGGGGAACTACATTATAATTAAGGACTATCCCATTGGGGTAGTCCTTTTCTGGTATTGGATATTTGAATTATAGTGAGCCATACTTTATGATATAAAAGAAGTATGGATATGTGCGATCTTATAGTTTAGATGATGATATGATTATTGCTTTGTGATGGTATTATAGCATATTTGATACGTTAAAAGCTTGTTTTTATGGCTGGAAAATGGTAACTTTGTATACCTAGTTATGAAATAATTTATATTGAATCAAAACATTTGAAATAAGATGATGGCACCACAAATAGAATATTCGGATAGAGAGGAACGTCTCGAGTTTATACAAGATCGTTATCATTGTAAGGCTCCTTCTTGTGGGCGTTGTGGTTCGTGCGCTTTACCAGATGGTGTACCAGCAGTTGAGTACTTTGCTGATTATATTGAGGGAAAGGTGGAGTATGTAAAGCTCGCAGCAAAGGTTTGGGACTATTGATTAGCTTAATGGATGTTGTTAAAGGAGAACCTAGTAGTTATTGTTCTCCGATCTTTTATCTCATGGTCTATTTACTTTGAACATCTTCATTAGTCGATCAATACCCCGTCAGTTTATCCACAGATAAACTATCAATACATAAACTATTACCCTCTTCAAATCATTCCCCAATCACTCGTTTACCCATCAACTCCCTAATTTGTCTACCCCTTTAAACGCATAAATCCCAGTCTCCTAATGGAGCTGGGATTATGTTGTTTGTTTGGAATAGTTGTTTTGTTTCTCGCTTAAGCTTCAGGCTTTACAGTCTTTGCAGCGTAAACTTCCTCTGAAAGAACAGATACAGTACTCTTATTGTACTTGCCCTTGTGGAAGTAAACAACACCGTCTGCAAGAGCATACAATGTGTCGTCCTTACCCTGTGCGACATTCTCACCTGGGTAGTGCTTGTTACCACGCTGGCGTACAATGATGTTACCAGCTATGATTTTCTGACCACCCCAGATCTTAACACCTAAACGCTTTGAAGCTGATTCGCGACCGTTCTTAGAACTACCTACACCTTTTTTATGTGCCATTCTTAAGTCCTCCTTTTTAAGCGTTAATTGATTTAATTTCTACCTGAGTGAAGTGGGTACGATGACCATTCTTCTTTCTGTAGTCCTTGCGACGCTTCATCTTGAAGACGATAACCTTGTCGCCCTTTACTAGAGGAGCTACAACCTCAGCTACTACCTTTGCACCTTCTACAGTTGGTGCACCTACTGTGATAGATCCGTTATTATCTACTAACAGGACCTTGTCAAACTCAACAGCTTTACCTTCTTCCGCATCTTTGATGTGGTTTACGAAGAGCTTCTTGCCCTCCTCTGCCTTAAACTGTTGACCGTTAATTTCTACAATTGCGTACATGTTTATATTGTAAAACGGGTTTGTACCGATGGGCGGCTGAGCATCTATCCAGCACTTGTTCTGAGCCCAATACGGCATAATCGGTTGCAAAGTTAGTAATTTTTTGTATTATACGTGACAGCTCCTTATGATAAATGTTAGTTCGTTAACAATAATTAGTTGATTAATATTGCTTAGTGGTGTTGATGCGTGACAATAGTAATATTAATGACAAGTTCTGCGACTTATCATTGTCGGGTGGGAGAAAGTTAAGCTCTGTTCCAGCAATGTATAATTGTGGTCAGTGAGTTAGGAAGGAGGCTGTATCTTATCGACAAGAGCTATTGCCCCAGTATTAGGTATCCATGTTCAGTCTTTTAATACAGCCTATCCTTTTATCTATTGAGCCTTTCAAAAGGCAGATCATCTAGAATGTCAAGCTGACGTTCATCATCTTGATAGATATTATCAAGTTCAAACTCACGTTCATTGTGCATCTTACGTTTTCTTTTCATAGTTGTATTCCTCCATAATTAATTAGCTTCACTACAGGTGATGGGGTTAGTATTCTGTGATTGATAGGATTGTATCCTTTTTGTTAGCTCGTGTACAAAGATAGGTATAAAAGATGAATAAGTTGTCAATAAACACGAAATGTTTTCGTTCAAGGCGTATATGTTGCACGGAATAGGTGTTATGTGCTTATTACTTTGCGAGTATATATTTGCTTATTCAAGTGTAATCCTTTACCTTTGTTGGTGTATAACGAATGACAATCAATTAAATGAATGATAATATGGCACGGAACGATAAAGAAATGGTATGGCATACGCTTTCTTCAAAGCAACTCATCAATCGCCCTTGGTTGAAGGCGCGTTGCGACACGGTGGGGCACGGAACGATAAAGAAATGGTATGGCATACGCTTTCTTCAAAGCAACTCATCAATCGCCCTTGGCTGAAGGCGCGTTGCGACACGGTGGAACTCCCGAATGGCAAGATTTATGATGAATATTATGTGCTCTCTTATCCGTCGTGGATCAATGTTATTGCAGAGACCGAGGAAGGCGACATTATATTAGAACGTCAGTATCGTCATGGGCTGGGTGTTGTCTCAACCGAGATCTGTGCTGGTGTGATTGAAGCAGGTGAGGAACCCTTGCACGCTGCACAACGGGAACTGGAGGAAGAGACGGGTTACACCGGTGGCGAGTGGCAAGAAATTATGACAATCGCCCCTAACCCTGGCGTGATGGATAATCTCTGCCACTGTTTCTATGCTCGTGGGGTGAAGAAGACAAGCCTGCAACATTTGGATGAGACCGAAGATATAGAGGTTTTCTTACGCACGAAAGCGGAAGTTAAGGATATGCTTGTGCAAGGGAAATTCATACAAGCACTGATGGTCGCACCGCTTTGGAAATTCTTTTCAATGTATGCTT
The DNA here is from genome assembly GCF_041433025.1 of Prevotella sp. 20925_1_30. Classification (NCBI taxonomy): domain Bacteria; kingdom Pseudomonadati; phylum Bacteroidota; class Bacteroidia; order Bacteroidales; family Prevotellaceae; genus Prevotella; species Prevotella sp. 20925_1_30. Next base: position 45,442 of record NZ_JAPWAR010000010.1, read on the forward strand.
GAGCATGTTAATGAACACGCTACAGCGTATGAATAGATAGGTAAAAAGTAATGTAATATGATAACAAAAGACAGTATAGATGCGGCTTATTGCTTCTTTCATCAGAAGTATCAAGTGTATGCATTCTCGCATAGTGAACGGCAAAAGGACGATATAGAGTATGCCATTAGTTCGTATGTTGACTCGATGAATAAGGAACTCTATGACAAACTAGCATCCGGTAGGGAAGGGTTCTTGCTGACCCATAGCACCTTTGCATCCGATATGCAAGAGGCGATAAAATATCTTAGTAGTTTCGAGTAAATACATATATAATAAGGTGAAGAGGGTATGTGTCAATAGGCACATACCCTCTTTTTCGTTTGACACATTCTATTGTATGAAATTGTGACAGCTATCTCTAATCCTCTTTTCATTGCCCATCTGCCTGCGCTTACTTGCCGTTTTTGTATTCCTTTTGTACGTAATCTGTTTTCATTTAGTGCGCTTTTCGTATTTACAGAGCACGTATGTTTTTATATTATCTAAGCGTGATAAAGTATTATCACGCTTAGATAATTAAATAATATACGTATCAAAGCAATGCAAAACACGCATCAAAACAATGCAGAACACGTAGTAAAGTAATACAGAACACGCTTGTAAGCAAAAGAAAAGCAGGGAAAACGAAATGCAATACGTGCGTATCTCGCTTTCCCTGCTTATGCTTTAAGCGGAGTGATAGGGGCTTTATTCCTCCATCTTCTGTAAGATCTCCTGACAGAGCATATAGCCTTTAATCATCATACGAGGGATATGGAACGGCCCTTTAAATATATTTCCTTTGGCTGGTTGGGCTACCGTACCATCACGATGGAGGTATCCGTACCATTCTGGGTAATCCTTATCTGGGAAGTGAGCGTATGTCCACTCACTGATTCGCTGGTGCCGATAGAGGTACTCTTCATCACCCGTACCGAGGTAAGCATAGAGCGAGGCAATGATTGTCTCGCATTGCGGCCACCAGAACTTCATATCTTGTGAATAGTCCTGTGCAGGTAAGTTGCGGCAATCGCGGAAGTTGATAATACCACCATAGAGCTTATCCCATCCCCAATCCCACGACCAGTCGAATATGGTCAGGGCTGTGTCAAGGAGTGACTTGTCCCACTTGCGCAGCTTAGCCTCCTCCATGATGAACCATGCCGTCTCAATGCAATGACCTGGATTGATGATTCGCCCTGCATTAGTATCTATAAACTCTCCATTCATGCCAACGGTTTCAAGGAGTGCCTTAAACTCTGGGTGCATGAAGTACTGGCGCAATAGTGCGATTGACTTATCTATCTGCTCGGTGAGAGTAGGGTCGTCAATTACTTCTCGAAGGCGTGAGCCAACATTAATGAGAATCATGATAATCGAATGACTCTGCGCCTCCACACCCTTTTCATACTTGGCTGGGAGGAATCCTAGAGTAGCCAGAAAGCGTTGTGCGTCATGGAATACTTGCAATGCACGTTCGGCATAATGGCGGTCGCCCGTTGCCTTTGAGTATTCTGCAAAGGCTATAGCTGCGAAGGTTTCAGAGAATACATAACGGCGTTTGCGTATAGGTTGACCAGTGGCAGAAACCTCGAAGTACATGTGACCATCTTGGTCGAAACAATACTTCTCAATGAAGTCGATAGCCGATTTCGACGCCTCTAACCACTCTTGATTCTTCTCTACATTGTTATAGGCAAAGGCGCAGATGAATGCCCATCGCCCTTGGAACCACACCGACTTAGTGGTATCCATCAACGAACCATCACGGTTAAGACATGTATAAATACCGCCATTCTCTTTATCCCAACCATGTTCCAACCAGAATGGCATGATGTTGTTTGTCAAGTCGTTCTTGTAGCTTTCAGCCCATGAACGCACGTATTCTTTCTTATTCATAATTTGTTTTATAGTGTCTGTTTACTTGGTCTTTAGGTGTATGTGATAGATGATATGTTCGTGAATCTCTGCCGCCTTGCATCCTTATCTACACGCACCGACAAAAGTAAAACTTATTTGTTAATCTCCCAAACAATTGCCGATAAAGTTTATTCTCTTCATTGTCTTTGATATTATTAGGTTGTTTGTGTTGTTGTTATCCTCGGTTTAGTTGGCTGCTTTGAAGGTACTCTTAGCTACCTTCCCATCCTTTTGTAGCTTCGAAAACTCCTTCTTTGCCTTTGCTAGCTGTGCTTGGAATGCAGGGTCGGCATGCAAACGTGCCACGATGGCTGCGCTGATTATGCGTGCAGCATCCACGTCGCTCTGCCAGTGGTAACCACAGATAACACGGCTCTGTCCCATCTGGTAGCCACGTTCTAATATCTCATTCTGTCGGTCGACATTGATTTCTGCCAATACAAGTGCCGTTGCCCAGCCAATAGCGGTGTGACCAGAAGGATAAGAACCATTGGTGGATAGCTCCTGTTGCTGCTCTGGATTGCAAGTCATCTCCTTGTAGAATGCAAACGGACGAACACGCATGTAGTGGTCTTTAGCACCACGAGTAGCTAAGTCACCAGCGTCCTCACGCATATTCAGAATGAGCTTGTAAATCTCAGGAGTGGTCTCCTTGCTTATCTTAACACCGAATGCTTCAGAGAAAGCATTAGGCACTCCGTCACCACCAACACGTGCATCTGCAGCCGCCTGGTCGCCTCTTGGCGTGTCACGTTGCATCTTTCCCCATTGGTATTGAGCTTCATCATATAAGAACTGAATGCTTCCTAGCTGTGGAGGAGGTGGTAGCAAGTCGAGCGAACTAGCCTGTTGACCGTCCTGAAGGAAGTAGAGGTCGGGTTTAGTACGTGCATCTTTAATCTTAGTAGATACCGTCTGTGCGAATGTTGACAACGATAACATTGCAACGAAACCAACGATGAGAGCTTTCTTTGTCATTTGGTTTTTAATTTAAAAAGGTTTATTAATAAGATTGAATCATATTGTTCCTGCAAAGGTAGGAGGAATGCTGGTATAAAAAAAGTTGCATCAGTTTATTTCTTATAAATAAGCTAATGCAACTATTATAAGGCACTGGTTCTCAAACTACTTGTCTATTCAGACAACTTTAAAATATAGTGTACTATACTTGAAGGATTCTGCTTGCAATAGTCAGTGAGCGCCTTTCTGTTGTCCCCAATCTTGCTGTGATAAAGCCTACTAACAACAGGGTTGAGGTTACCATATATACCTAGCATACCTGGCAGGAGCGTTCGCTTCACCTTAGGAATTGCGAGTAAGAGGATGAGCACACGCACTTGCTGACTGCTAGCAGAGGTGAAGTGGAAGAGATCCTCACACACTCTTCCATCTGTCTTCATCATACTATCGAAGAAGAAAGCGGATAGTGCTTTAATCCGATCAGTGATGTCTCGCGTTGCAGAGTCTATATCTGCAAAGAGCTTAGAATCAAACTTCTTCATTCGTCTTGACTCATTCTCATGTATGATGTTATCGTGTACTGTGACGAAGTGGTGCATGAGTCGTTGCAGTGCCTTCAGTTGTTTCACCTGTGCAATGCGGTAGTCTATGATCTGCAAAGTGCGTAGTAAGTCTATTCTGTCATAATCTTCTATCGCTTGTTTAATACCTTCTAATTCTTTAGACAGAGCTTGACTTACATGCTGATAATCCTCCTCTTGCTTCAAGTAAGCAATGTTTGTGTCGATATACTGACGAATGATAGCGAGCCCTTCAGTACTAAAGAGTCGCTCATATTGCCCCTTTAAAGTTTGGAGCTTATCGTGTAATTCTGTAAGAGGACGTTGTTGATATAACTCTGATACATGGCTGATTGCCTCTTTCATACCATCATTTAAGCCCTTTAGCACTAGTGTTCCTTCTGTCGAGCGACGCAGTTTGTGCAATAGATCATGCAGATCTTCTATCTCGTTAAGCCACGCTTCGTTCTTCTCACATTGTTGTATGATTAGCTCAATATTATCCGATTGTTTCGCCTCTTGCGAAGCCTGTAATATGATCTTACTTTCATATATATTTACCTCATGGATACGCTCTATTTGCTCGTTCAAATACTTCACCATCTGCAATGCCGTATCACGATTAATGCGTGAGATACGTGCTGATACAGATGAAAACTGTTTACCTGCAGCCTTCATGTCTTGCGATTTACTCCCAATCAAATTAATCTCTTGATAAATGTTATCAATGTCCTTTTGTTCTCCTGCTGATAGTCGGTTACGGATAGAATTAAGGGTTGAGAGCCTGCGAAGGAGGTCCTCTTTCCCTAGTTGTAGTTGTATCTTCTCCGTGTGTTTCTGCTTGAGATAGCTAATGACAACCATACTAATAAGGAGGAATACAGCCAATGCTATGAGCAATATTAGGCGTGGATTAGGCACCTTATCATTGAAGTTTATCCATCGTCCTGCTGTTTCTTTTCCTGCTTGAAGTGCCATCACTCCAAGGTCAGAACCAATATATAAGGTTTGATTCTGTACGAATCCGGCTTGCGAATTGAAGTGTATATCATCATAGAATGTACCACAGTCCACTATTTTTCGCCCTTGTTTGATGATGAACTTACGAATACCTGCCTCGGGAATAGCATAGAGGATACTATCGTTAATGCTGTACATTCGGTTGCAACCATCTATCTGTAACGAGTCAAGACCTTGTATCTCTATCTGGTGATTAGTAAGGGTAAGGATGCGATTTGGGTACTTCTTGTTTGTGAGAACCCCATTCATAAAGCTCTTATTGATGGTGCTCTGGAGTGGACGGAATGTCTGCCCATCTCCATAGAATACTCCATTATTCAATGTGGTGATGTATATCTCGTTCGCTTTTGACGCCGAATGATAAAACGAAGTGATGTATTTTCCACGCATCGACTTGATTGTATCTGCCTTACCGGAAGCCATGTCAATGGAGAGCATATAGTCTTGCACTCCTAACAACACCTGTCCCTTGGTTGCTTGCAGTTCCATTGCTGTAATGCGAGTTGTGGGTTGCATGAGTACTTTCGGGCTTGCGAAGAGTTGGTTGAATAGGTAACTTTTATCTGCAGTAAGCCTGCACAACTGGTTATTTGAGTTGTAGTAGTAAATGTCATTACCCAAGGCTCTCATCTCTCTAGGCTGTTCGCCTTCCTCAAAGTCGTATATCTTTGTAGCCTCCTTTTCGTTCCGTTGTTGGCGGAAGAGCTCCCGTTTGTCATTCAGATATAAGTAACTATCACCTGCCTTACATGCTGCAACAATAGGCGCATTGGTACTGAAGATGCCAAGATGGTGTGGGATACGCCATACCGCATGCTTTCCTAAAAGCAGAGAGAAACCTTTACCATCATCAGGAATGGCTATCTCGTGTGGATTATTGGGTATCTCATGGTGTAAGGGAGCACTGATAAAGTGTGAAAGATTGTCTGAAAGCAACACACTTGACAATGTGATGAAGTAAAAGGTACGCCCAACTTTATAGAAAGTAAGTACTGCTTGCGGGAGAGGATATTGTTTCTCACCTCGTCTATCAAGTTCCTCTATCAATAGTTTACCATCTGCAAGCGCATAGAGCTTGTTATCATAAACTTCAATGTGTCGTATGTATTCCCCTTTGTGGCGTACGTTCACCTTATTAGATACTAAGTCCAGAGAGACAATTCCTGCTTGCGTTGCAGCGAAGAGCCACTTCTCTCCAGCATGACAGAGGTTGTTGACCAAGAAAGGCATTACCCCCTGTTCGGTTTTCTTATTACTCTTTGGATAAATAGGAACCAACTCCTTTGGCGTGTTTGAGGCTGGAGTGGAATAAAGCCCCTGCGATGTTGCAAGATAAATAGTCCCTTTTACCTGTTCAATATCATAAGGCGAATATTTATCCAGTTTGTTTGGTAGCTGGAAAGTAGCCTGATGAATCAACGAATCTTGGGCTATGTTCCATAATTGCAAACCAGCATTTCGGGCTGCAATCCATAATTGATTAGGGTGTTCAAGGTTACGTTCAACATTGTATATGCGGTCTAAGCCCGTATAATAGCGGGTTTTATTTTGTCCGTCAACATGCCATAATAACCCACTCTCAGTCCCTATCCAGTATCCTTGCTTGTCTACTGATAGTGTTGAGAGAGAGCCATCGTAATGGTATTCTTGCTCTGATAAAGAGCGTGTTGTGGTTGTTTCTTCACATCCCGTAACGGCAATTAGAAAGAGAGAACAGAGCCAAGTAATGAATAGTCGACCCCGTTTAGTATGCTTATCGTTTGTCGTCATTATTCAAAAGTTTGACCGCAAAGATACTTATTTATATCTTTAAATCTATCAGTTTATGCTATTTGTTTGTATAAACAAACATTATTTTAGAGAATGGAGAGCGCACTTTCCCGTCCTCCTTGCCAAATAAATAGGGGAGTGGACAATGTCATTAAGATATGAGATCATGGTAAAGTGTAAAAGAGGTTACAAATCTTAGGATAAAAGGAAACGCCCTTCTCGATTGGAGAAGGGCGTTCCTTTGATGTGAAGAAAGCCTCTCTTCGCTATAAAGAAACGCCCTCTTTGTTTGTAAACATTGCTGTTTTCTCCCTTCTGTATTCATAGAGGAGTGGGAAGGGGAGGCTGTCCTTTTCTGTTGGAAGAGATGGGGAGGGGGTGTGGTAGGCTATAGCTTGGGTGGATTCTTGCGTTCCTGTTCTGTCAAGAAGCCTGAGCGATAAGCATAGAGCAGTTCCTTCAGCGCTTCAATCTGCATCTTTAACTCTAACCCTTTGTCGGTATCTTGCACACGAATGCGGTGCTGATTCATCTCTACGATTTGTATAGTCGAAACGATGTCAGTGCCCCGTTTTATTGCATCCTCCGCCGATGTGAATGGCTCGTGTTGTACAAGTTGGAAGCCACGAGAGTGATAGACGAGGGTGTAACCAGCAATACCTGTCTCCTTGTGATAGGCTTGTGAGAAGCCACCATCAATCACCATCAACTTTCCGTTGGCCTTAATTGGGTTCTCTCCCTTCACTACGTGTACAGGAACATGCCCGTTGATGATGTGGCGGTTGGGCTTAGGAACATCGAACTCATCCATTATCATGTCTGCAATCTGTTCATTGTCTCGCATACTGAAATAGTATCCCTTCTCCTCGTGATGGGTCTCTTTTTCGGTCAAGAAATAGCGTTCGAAGGTTGCCATCTTTGACTTATCGAAGAGCGGACTATCGGGTCCACACCACAAGTAAAGGAAGAAGTCGATTGCATCTTGGTGCTCCTCTGCTGTTTGAATATCGTTATTCATTTGGAAAGCAGCACGTATCTTCATACCCGTCTGATAGAGTAACTCCTTTCCTTTTAACTTCTCTCCAGGACCTATCTCAACCTCTTTTAGCTTTCCATCAGCCGTCAATGGGATAGAAGCATGATAGAGAAGATTGTGGTTAACGATGTTATACATGCAGCCATGACGTAGTAGAGAACGAATGTGCGAACGTAGTTTCTCACTGCTAGTAAATGACTGGTGAAGGCGGTCGATGAGGGCTTGCTCCTCATCAGTTAACTGGTCAGGATGTTTCGGATCAATGGTTGGGAAATTGCAAGAACGCATCTTATACTCCTTTCCATCGACGATGATTGTACCCTTCTTATAGTCTATTGCCTCCAGTAAACAGCGGTCGTTCATCTTCCAAAGAGGGTGTCGCTTGATGAGTTGAGACTCCAGTTTGAATTGGATAACACTAATGGCTTTATGCATTTGAGACGTCAAGGTCATACTTCGTTCATCGAGTGGATTGTCCTTAGAAACCTTCGGCTTAAACTCTTCACAAGGGTCATTTCCATAGATGTCCATCGCAAAGGTTGCCAACTGAATGAGGTTGATTCCATAGCCATCTTCGATAGTTGCCATGTTTGCATATCGTAAGGCAATACGAATGACATTACATATACAAGCATCGTTACCAGCGCATGCTCCCATCCATAAGATGTCGTGATTACCCCAAGTAATGTCCCATGTATGGTAGCGTTTGAGCGTATCCATGACGATATGAGCACCTGGTCCACGGTCATAAACATCCCCTAAGATGTGCAACTGATCGATAACCAAGCGTTGAATAACCTCACAGATGGCAATGATGAAATCGTCAGCTCGTCCCGTAGTGACAATCGTATGAATGATAGCACTTACGTAATCGGTCTTGTCTTTATCGTCCGAATGTTCGTGAAGAAGCTCTTGAATAATATAAGAGAAGTCCGTTGGTAAGGCTTTACGAACCTTAGAACGAGTGTACTTACTCGATACATCGCGGCATACTTCCACGAGTCTATAGATCGTAATATGGTACCAATCGTTGATGTCCTTCTCGGTATGTTTGACCAGTTCTAACTTCTGTTCTGGATAATAGATAAGTGTGCATAACTCTCTCTTCTCGGCGTTTCTTAGAGTGTCACCGAACAACTCGTTGACCTTTCTCTTTATATTACCTGATGCGTTCTTTAGCACGTGTTGGAAGGCTTGATACTCGCCATGTATATCCGCAAGGAAGTGCTCCGTACCTTTTGGAAGATGTTCTATTGCCTCCAAGTTTATTATCTCTGTCGATGCATCAGCAATAGTAGGGAAGGACTTAGAAAGCAGTTGTAAGTAACGCTCATCCTTCTTTAGATCATACTGTTTAAGTGTCATTTGAATGTCTCCTTTCTATTAGTTATGGAGTTAATCAGCCTTTCTTTGGTGATAACTCCTATTAGTATCTATGTTTAAAGTTCCTTTTCATGATGGCTTTCAACCCATTATCTGCAAGTGGAGAGAAGGGTCGGAAACCTTCTTCTAGGTGTAGCTTGTCTACTAATAATTGGATGATACGACGTGAGAAACGATAGATGCGCATATGACGTAACACCTCTGCAAGGCGGTCTTCGTCGTAGTCATTATATTTAATCATCGTATATAAATCTGCTAGATGACGCATGGAAAGGATTTGTTTCCTATCTAATTGATGTGCATTGGCTAGCATGATTGCAATGGTTCTAACGATGGTCTCGTCGCTATTAATATTGTCATTAAGACGTTGACGAGTAAGAGGTTTTGTTCCAACTATCTTCTTTTGATTAAGAGGATTGCGCTCCTTGGGAAGGACGAGGGCAAAACGTTGAATCGTACTAGTCTCTATATTCGGGGCATTTAGCTGTAATCTGCTAATGGCATCATCAATGATCTCCCTTATATTCTCATCATCGGAATAGAGTAAGATACGCCTCCACTGCGCTGGATTTAAGCTCCTTAAATTCAGGAGTTGATCGCTCGGAAGGAGGTTGTGAGTGGTTTCTCGTGCCAGACCAACATGTAACAAACTATATACAGCATCGTTTTCCATTGAAGACATAGCCACTTGGTAACGAGTGTCTAACACCTTATTATAATAGAGGATGGTTTGTTCTGCCATCTCACTTGCCGATATACTACTGTTTAAAAGGCTGTTCGGAATAACGTCAATACGCTTTTGCCAACCTAGAGTTAGTGCCATTTGACGCTCTTTCTCATTGGTTACTAGCATTGCATCCACTTGATGTACAGTCTTTTGCTGATACATCATCTGCTTAATAAACTTGCGTATTCTCTGTTCGTTAGAACGTATAGGCTCGTTCAGTCCCCAGTGTGTAGAAAGGACGACCGCATAGCCCTTCTTCACTGCCCATTGCGCCCGTTTGGCAGCGAGGTAATCCCAACAAGCATGTATGTGGATTATGTCGGGGTTCTCTTTCTCGGCTACTTTTTGAAAGTCGTCAGTGCTTGTTAAGGTCTTAACCTCCGCATATTCCTTTTGCTCGGAAGTGAGTTGTAGGATATAATCGGATAGTAAGTTGCCTGCTTTTAGGCTGTTTATGTAATGGAGAATACGCATTTATAGTTTATGAGAGATGAAGTCATACTTATTAGCTCGGCGGTATTTGATCTTATAACCGAGCCTTTTCCATGTGATAGCAAGCTCGTATGGGATTACTTTCCATGCTGATATGTCAATATCGAAGCGGTTGAGTGCTCGCTTACCAATCATCATTCGGAGTATTAAAGTGAGCAGTAAACCAAGTGCAGAGGCTGCTGTTATGATCCAGTTGTGGGTAAGGAGTGAAACAGCGAGAGCCACAAACAATATAAGGTAATTGCCATGAAGAGCCAACTGGTCGATGATTGACAAACAACGATGCCGTCCCGAACCTTCCAAGTGCTGGCGATTCTCCATATAAAAGAGGTGTGTGCTTAACCATACCTTATCGGTTGGAACTTCCTCAATCAATGTACCCTCTGGGGAAGACTCAAAGGCTAAGTTGTTACCTTTTGCATATTTGTTGACCATGAAATCAAACTCTCCACGAAGATACTTAAGGTTTCCTCGGAATCCTTCTTGCCGTAAGAATAGCTCCTTGCGGAACATCAATGCATTGAAAGGACAGCGGTAGGCGTGGTCGTGCTGATACTCTCGCATGATATAACGAGCCTCATAGTAACGTTCAAAAAGACTATAGTCTGGTGTGCCATCTTCGTATCGGGTGTAACCGACAACAAGCTCTCTTCCATTCATGCAATGCTGTGCCAGCGTTTGTAACCATCGGTCACTTTGAGGATAACAACATACATCCGCCATAACAACCCAAGGGTATTTTGCAGCTTTAACACCCAATGTTATTGCAAGTTTCTTACGACTCATATAGCGTGAAGAGTCGGGTATGAAGGTTGTATAAAGGCGTTTATTATCAGCGAACCGCTTGAGTACATCGTTCGTTTCATGGTCTCCCTGAGGAACAACAACGATAACTTGAAAGTCATTGTCATACGACTGGTTGAAGTAGAGGGAAAGGTATTTTTCTAGTTCGCTAGCATTGTCGTGTGGGGTAAACACAATCGACACGGGAGGCAAACTGAAGTTCTCAACAGTAGTCTCAGTCGATGAAGTCTCCGTCTCATTGGCTTCTTCTGGTGGAGTGGTCGGCTCTGTTACTATCGCACTTGTGCGCACCTTCCGAAAGAAAGGATTAATTAGAGGTGTTAATAAAGCCATCACCAGCAATACTGCTGATAAGATGATTGTTGTATTATCAATGGTAAACATTCGTTTAAAGAATTGTTGTTTTAAAGTTCATCGGACATATATCCGATAGGTAGTTTTCTACAGTTATATTGTGAAGCCATGATTTCTCCATAAGCTCCTGACGACCTTATCGCTATGAGATCACCGCGATGTACCATGTTAAGAGATACCCCTTTTGCAAAGACATCACTAGACTCACAGATGGGACCAACTACATCATACGACTGTAGTTCATCGGTATTTGACAGGTTTACTATTCGATGGTGTGCCTGATAGAGAGCCGGTCTTATCAAGTCCGTCATACCAGCATCCACGATGGCAAACTGCTTACTTGTACCTTGTTTCACATAGAGTGTTCGTGTGATTAAAGAGCCCATTTGACCAACGACGGAACGCCCTAATTCGAAGTGAACCTTCTGTCCTTTGCGCAACTTGAGGTGCTTAGCAAAGGTCTTGAAGTACGATTGGAAGTCAGGGATTGGGTGCTCATCTGGCTCGTTATAATCTATCCCTAAGCCACCTCCAACATTAATATTCTCGACCTCAATACCACGTTCCTTGAGGTCATCTTGAATGGCATTGATGCGTTCACAAAGCGCCTGGAAGTCTCCCATCTCCATAATCTGTGAGCCTATATGAAAGTGCAAACCAATGAACTTGATATGCGTCATCTCCATTGCAGCAAGCACCGTTGAATGCATGTCCTGCATGGCTATTCCAAACTTATTCTCAGCCAGTCCTGTGGTGATATTAGCGTGTGTGTGTGCCCCTACATTTGGGTTAATTCGAAGGCAGACACTCGCTATCTTCCCTCGCTTCTGGGCTAGTTCATTGATGATTTCAAGCTCTTCCTTGCTCTCTACATTAAAGCAGAATATATCGTTGTCAAGCCCTAAGTTGATCTCCCAATCGGCTTTTCCGACACCTGCAAAGACGACTTTATCTGCAGGAAAACCACTCTCCAAGCAGCGTTGAATCTCACCTCCACTAACGCAATCTGCACCTATTCCCGTCTGACTAATTAGGTTAAGAACCTTCTTATTAGCGTTTGCTTTGATAGCATAATGTACTAAATAACCTTCGTACTTACGTGCTTCTTCTTGAATGACATGTAATGTCTTGCGCAGAAGATCGCAATCGTAATAGTAAAAGGGAGTCTCTATATTCCTGAATTTATCTGTTGGGAATGTTTCTTTCATTGCTTTTGTGTTATATTGAGAATGTGTTTCTTGCTGTAAGCAAGGTTGTGTCTATGTCGTTATAAAGTCTATATAGGGGGCAAATCAGCGATTATTCATATCCTTGATAAGCCCTCTATTGGATAAAGTTAATTGAAGAGAACGTTTGATAAGGATTGTAGGGCGCGCTTCTTGTCAGCCTCTTTTATAAGGAAGGAGATGTTATAATTACTTCCTCCATAGCTGATCATGCGTACCGGAATATCCTTCATTGCATCTGTCGCAAGCGTCTCGAAGCCTACATTACTCCAATCAAGATCACCCACTACACATACTATGCACATATCAGAATCGACGCTTACTGTACCATACTTCTTCAACTCGTCAACTATTTCTGATAGGTGACTACAGTTCTCAATAGTCATAGATAAGCCCACTTCACTGGTCGTTATCATGTCAATGGAGGTCTGATAACTCTCAAAGATCTCAAACACTTTGCGTAGGAAACCAGATGCTCCTAGCATTCTACTAGACTTTATCTTGATGGCAGTTATATTATCTTTAGCAGCCACGGCCTTTATCTTACTCCTAACAAGAGTGTTGTTAATTATGGTGCCTTCAGCGTCTGGTTCCATCGTATTCTTCAGTCGAACAGGTATGCCGGAGTACTTTGCTGGCTGCACACATGTCGGGTGTAAGATCTTCGCACCGAAGTAAGCTAGCTCCGAAGCCTCCTCGAAGTTGAGTTGTCGAACAGCCTCCGTCTTATCTACCACACGTGGGTCATTATTGTGCATACCATCTATGTCTGTCCAAATTTGTATCTCTTCTGCATTGATGGCAGCACCTATCAGCGATGCTGTATAGTCCGAACCGCCACGCTGGAGATTATCTACTTCACCATAAGCATTGCGACAGATGAATCCTTGTGTGATGTAGATTTGATAGCCTTCATGCTCTTCCATGATAGCAGATAACTTCTCCTTAATGTAAAGGAGGTCAGGTTCTGCATTCTTATCAGTGCGCATGAAGTTGAGTGCGGAAAGTAATGTCGCTTTCACTCCTTGCTCTTGTAGGTAGTTGACCACCATGTTTGTCGACAATACCTCACCCTGTGCTACGATGTTCTTCTCCTCAAATGAGGTGAAAAGACCCTTCGTGAAAGAGCGTAGATAATCGAATATCTCCGTTACGAACAGGCGTGTTTTCTGTTTGTATTCGTCGGTAGAGTAGAGTTCATCAATATGTCCGAAGTACTTTTGCTCAAGGTTATTAATCACCTCATTAGCCCCCTCTGGGTTCTTACGATATAAGTAATCGGAGATCTCAATCAGCGAGTTTGTGGTTCCACTCATGGCTGAGAGGACTATAAAAGTAGGTTCCCCTGACTTTGTTACTAATGAGGCAACACCCTTCATGCGCTCTGGTGAGCCAACAGATGTACCTCCGAATTTCATTACTTTCATGTTTCGTCTTATCTTTCTATTGTATGGTTGTGCCCCTTCCAGAGCCTAGTCGTTTTCTATGGGCTCGCCAATAGCTTCTATCGGAGCCGCCTCTTCATTAAGTACCTGTACTTGGTTATTGTCTTCAAGTAGGCTTAGTTCGCCGTTCTTACAGCAATATACCTTGCCAGGGAACTGACTCAAGAGGTTGATGTTATGCGTTGACATGATGACCGTCGTACCTGCCTGGCATGTAGCCTTCAGTATGCTAACAATGTTAGCGGCTGTTTCTGGGTCTAAATTACCCGTCGGCTCGTCTGCAATAATAATCTTTGGCTCATTGAGTAAGGCGCGTGCTATAGCAATACGTTGCTGTTCGCCACCTGATAACTCACTAGGCATATTATCCTTCTTGTCCATCATGTTCACCTGAGCCAACACCTCCTCAATGCGTCGAGCAATCTTCTTTTTGTCAGTCCAACCCGTTGCCTGCAATACAAATCCTAGGTTCTTTGCAACCGTACGATCGTGTAGTAATTGGAAATCCTGGAATATGATACCCATCTGTCTACGCAAAGCTGGGATGCGACTGCGCTTTATGTCGAGTACAGACTCGCCCAATACGTGAGCTTTCTCAGCATCAGAAGTATCGATGTCAAGCTCTCCGTACATTGTTTTTAGCAGTGAGCTCTTACCCGAACCAACACGTCCAATAAGGTAAATAAACTCTCCTGCTTCTGCTTGGAAGTCCACATCCTTTAGAATCAGACGCTCATCTTGGTATATGTTTGCCTTCTTGTAGTCTATTAACATGATTATTCCTTGTGGTTTATTAATGTGGAATTTGTTGTTATACCCCCGTTAGAAGGGATGCAATAAGTTCTTGCAAAGGTAGTAAAAAACTTCTGATTCCTATCTTTATAATGGTGAAAATGTTATAAATATGAGGTTGAAAGCATGAGAGCAAAGGCTCTGAAAGTCCCATCAAAGTTCTCCAAAAGCGGAGGAATAGCTAACATATACGAGTGATAGAACTATCGTTTGCTTTCCGTAATAGTCACATCTACAAAAGAAGAGAGGCTTTCTTCCATTTAAAGAGGGCGTTTCCTTGCCATGAAGAGAGGCTTTCTTCGCCACAAGGAGACGCCCTCTTCATGGGCTTACAAGGGCGAATAAGTTATGAATATGTTTTGAAGTCTACAATAAAAAACGTACTTTTGCAACTCAAACTATTTGATTATGAAACTGAAAATGATATTAATAGCTGCGTTGAGCGTGGCTGTAACGACTATTTATGGGCAAAACGCAATGCGCAGTCTGAGCCAGTGTGAACGTGTTGCATTCAGTGATTTCAAGTCTGTCCACCCCTTCGAATATATCAAGAAGGATAATAATTGGCAATTACTTTATATGCTCCGTACTCCTAACACAGCAAAGGGTCTGCGCAAGGCAGGGCTATCCTTTAATGATGAGCAGCTCTCGTACTTGCAAAAAGCAGGGATGATTAAGCAGGTGGAAGGCGACAAATGGCAGACAATCTTGCCCATCTTTGATGTGGAACAAACCGCTGCATTGCGCCAACTAAGTCGATTAATTGCTACGAACGTAATGGATAAGTCGGAAGCTGACTATCGACAACTTGTCACAGAATTAAGCAAGAGCAACTTTGCTGATAACGCTTTTAGTATTGCTTTCTCTTATGTGCTTGATGGCTTGACATGGGATGCGATAGCCCCAGATAGATATAAACTAGATAATAAAGCAGACTGGAAAGGAATGGTGTGGGTGCTTTGTGAGCCACGAAAGAAAACTCAATTCGGCACCAATAGCTATGGACCTATCCAAGAGACATGGACAAGAACAAGTCTAAAAAACGCTCCGCAACATGCCGATTTAATGCCTTTAGCACAATGCCTACTTGACAACGAAGGGTTGAAGGATGCAACTATTATTGACCATTTAAAGCCTTATGGCATTGTTGATGAGACTGGGAAGTTGCAGATACCAGTAATTGATAGAGAGAAGCAAGACTCTGTTAATATTCTTTGTCACCGATTATCTGATAGCTTAACTTCAGCTGTTAAGGATAATATTACACGTGCTCAAGAGATTACAAAGATAGATGATAAGCGTACTTCAATCGTCCTTTTTCATGAAATAATGTGGGATACTGTCGACTTACTACAGGCTCGCAACCTTGTAAAAGTCCCCGAAGTATTAACGAATGAGGCAGCTCCTAAGGAGCAGTTTCGCAATATTTTGTTCGTAATTGAGTAGAAAATGAAGGATATATCACTGATTGCTTTCGATGCAGATGACACCCTGTGGGAGTGTCAAACTTACTTTGCTTCAGTGGAGAAGGAGTATTGCGACCTATTGAAACACTATGCTCCTGTGGAAGAAGTATCGCAGGCTTTATTTGCAACCGAGACTGCCAACATGGAGTTGTTGGGCTATGGAAGTAAGGCATTCATCCTCTCCTTGCTCGAAAATGCTACTCAGGTGAGTCATGGGAAACTGACTTCTGCAGAGGTGACAGCTATTATCAAGATGGGAAAATCGCTCTTGCAACTACCAGGCAAACCGCTAGAAGGGGTTGTGACAACTATGGAGAAGTTACGCAGATCAGGCTTATATCGACTCGTAGTATTCACTAAAGGCGAGCTACTAGACCAAGAGAGCAAGTTCAATCGGTCGGGGTTAAGAACCTACTTTGACGACTTTATCGTTGTGTCGGATAAGACTCCAAAGGCTTACGAAAGGCTATGTGATCAATTTGGAATTGGTATTGAAGAACTCTTGATGGTAGGTAATTCGTTTAAATCTGACGTAGAACCAGTGTTAAAACTTGGTGGTTGGGCTGTCCATATACCCTTTCATACTATCTGGCAACACGAGGTTGTAGATGAATACGAGCACCCTCATCTCTTGAATATGAAGTCGTTTAGCGAACTGGAAACGCTCATCAACGAACGAGAGCAGCGTTTGAAGGTAGATAGGTTGCAGCTAAGAAGTATATAAGAATTAACTTATACAAATATAAAATGATAACATCCATCCTCGCATATAACAAGGAGTTTGTAGCCAACAAAGGCTATGAACCATTCGTAACAAGCGGTAAACCCGACTTAAAACTAGCTATTCTCAGTTGTATGGACACCCGTCTTACGGAGCTATTGCCTAAGGCGTTGGGGCTAAAGAATGGTGATGCTAAGATTATCAAAGTAGCTGGTGGAACCCTGCTGACGCCTTATGACTCCGTTATGCGCTCTTTGCTCGTGGCAATCTATGAGCTTGATTGCGAGGAAATCATGGTTATTCATCATTCAGGATGTGGTGCCTGTCACATGGAGGCAGACCACTTTTTGCACTTAATGCGCCAACATGGCATTACAGAAGACGCCCTTCAAGAGGCTTCTAAGCAAGTGGATCTACATCAATATCTTGATGGTTTTCATGATACAGAGGCTAGTGTGCGTCGTACGGTGGCGGGTATTCAGCACCATCCACTCGTTCCGAAGAACATTGTTGTGCGTGGTTTCATCATCGACTCACGTACTGGTGAACTTACGGAAGTTGATTGTTAATAATCGAAGAAGTACTTACGAAGAAGGAAAATGTAGGTTTTTACCATGATAGAAAATCAATATTTTTTATTACTTTTGCAGCTGAATAAGAAACCTAAAAACCTTTACTTCATGCAGTGCCAAGTATCTTGAAACTGCAAGTAAATCACTTTTCTACAATCAAAATGATAGAAGTTTTAATTGAAAACATCCTTAATTACGATCAACATGCACTGTTGGCTGTGAATAGCTTACACAATCCTTATTGGGACTTGTTTATGTTTTCGGTAAGTGGTAAGCTCATTTGGATACCATTATACGCTAGTATTCTCCTCCTTCTCTTACGTAACTTCAGTTACAAGGCGGTGCTGTTTAGCTTGTTGACTATTGGTGTGATGATGTTGATAACGGACACGTTAACGGCGCAATGGATACGTCCGATGATTGGACGAATGCGCCCCAGCAACCTCGATAGTCCCATTGGTCACCTAGTGCACATCGTTAATAACTATCGAGGTGGAGCCTATGGCTTCCCTTCCAATCACGCTGGTAATTGTTTCGGATTGGCTTTCTTCATCTGTTTCTTGCTCCGGAAACGATGGTTGTCGGTGTTTATGATAGGGTGGGCAGCGGTAGTTTGCTATTCAAGAATGTACCTTGGAGTGCATTACCCAGGTGATATTCTAGGTGGAATAACCTTTGCTTTGATTGGTTCTGCACTCGTTTATCGCACCTTATTATATGTAGAAGGACCTTATCATCGCCGTCAACTCAAAGGTACACTCATACCAGTTTGGGTGGGATTAGGTATCTTCACTTATATTGCAATAGCCTCGTTTGTTTTGTATTTAATGGCTTAGACCATTCGAGCAGATAGTTTGCTCGAATAGTCTTTATAGTTTCTTTCCTGATACCAAGACAATTACTAGAAGAATACCCATTACAAAGATGAAGGCAAAAGAGCCTATACTCCCCATATAAATACGCCCTGTATGTACTTCTAATGCCGCATTCCAAAGTGACATGGGGCGGTCTTCTAGACGGGAAGGTTGGGCTGGGAAAGGTGTACCAGTGAAGTAATCAGCCCAGCAGAGATGCCCTTTAAAATCAGAGCTATAGCCCGAGATGGTTTGTCCTGTTGGTGCCGTACCTGGTACGAGGACTCCTGCATACAAGGAGGCATCGCATGGTTCAATATAATTTGTTTGTCTATTCCATCGGTAGAGACCATCAAACGAACCTACAAGCCACGTTCCAATCGACTCATGTTGCCATACATTTTGCCCCATCACACTAACAGGTGGAGCAGTGGTGAGGGTTTTCGGTTGACTAGTTAACGATGTCAAAGAGTAGAAACCATCGGAGGTTGAAATCATCCAATCGTGTTCCTGTTCGTCATAACGTATCATCCTTAACTTGTCATACCATGCGTTATCATTATTCAAGACGGTTCCTGGCAGTGGACGAGTGCTGTTGCTAGCTAGGAAAATAAGCAGCGGTGGACGCAATGCCCAGCCTGTTATTGCAATAAAGAGGGTAAGGAAGAAGGTGTAGATACCCACTTGCTTATGCCACTTAAACATCTTCACACTTCGAGGACGTGCCCACAACCAAATGCCAGTGACGCTTAGAAGGATGAGAACAAGGGCTATTGCATCCATAAACAGCTTCCCCCAAGTACCAAATAAGCCTCCGCAATGCAAGAGCCAAAGCTGTTTAAAGAGGCTAACCTTGCCATCGTAACCTGCAGGAGCATGTAGTTGAAGGCGTTGGAAATGGTTATATGGAGCAGAGGAGATGTATAGATACGATCTACTAAGCACTACCAAGGTGTCACCACGCATACTTATATCTGATAAGAGTTCGTCATCATCTTCCTTAGGAAGGCTCACTTGCTGCCAAGTATTGTGTTCCTTTAATCGGTATAAGCCCATGATACCAGCGGCAAAGAGTTCTCCTTGTGGAGTTTGCACTACTCCCCTTATCTGTCGATAGTCGGCTCCTGCGGGTAAACCATTGTTAAATTCGTTAATAGAAGAGGCTGTACTGTCGGTTAAGAAAATGCCAGCAGCTCCATAAATGAGCACTTTCTCAGTCTTTGATGGTTGGTCTTTATAACGTATTGTACCACGTAATAAGCCATTGTTCCAACGCTTGAAAGTATAAGAAGAAGGTAGGAATTTCCTACTAATAGACATACTTGCAAAGGTGCTGCGATGGTTGAGAATAATGCCAGAGAGGCTGAACATTATCACAAAAAAGCAAATGATTAATCCTAACCACTTATGGTACTTGTGCCAAGTCTTACGTTTCATTGATTACTATTGATTAGTGAGATGTAATTAAAAAGGATATCCTTTTACGTCTACAAACTTACTGAAAAATACGCAATAATTAGCTTTTTCCATTACTAATATTGCTTGTTATGACTGAAAAAGTGTACTTTTGTGTTTGTTAATAAGCGTATATACTCGATGATAAAGACATTAACAGTAACCTCAATAATAGTTTCTTTGCTCTTTAGTGCTTGTGTACATGAACAGAAAGAGGCTAAACCTGCAGAGGTAAAGCAGTCCATTGACACATTAAAAGAGGGGAATGATAAAGGTAGTAAAGCCATTCAAGCAACGAATGTAAGCAACGCTGGCTTTAGAGAAGTTGGTGAGGTGAAAGTGAGAATCACTACTCCTTGCTTCGGTGTACGCAATGTTAACGACCTAGATATGCTCCCTCATCCTGATGAAGTGTCGCGTAAAGACTCTTCACTGATTGCTAAGCTCAATGCAGGAGAAGTCTTTCTCTTACAAACAGGAGAGCAAGGTATCAAGGAGACAGAGACTGATACGAAAGCACTCATCAGTTTTCAAGTGGGCGAACTATGGATATGGAAGTCGGCAATCAAGTAACAGCTTCATTGCTATTAATAGTTTACTATCTTATAAAACTACGTCTTCTTTAATTGAATAAACCGATACTGAGGCCTACATTATATAGATTGGGATGACCCGAGCTGTTGGCAGATGAGAAGTCGCCGAAGGCTTTTACAAACCACGGGGAACAAATCTGTGACAGCTATAGAATCGTTAAATTAAATTTTAAAGTTCGATATTCTATAGGGGAGTAGCAGATGGGTTGGTGTATAAAGAGGCTGTGTCTCGTTAGTGACGAACAAAAGACTGCAAACAAAGAAACGCCTCCTTCATATAGAAGAGGGCGTTTCCTTGATGTGAGAAGAGGCTCTCTTTAATGCAAAGAGACGCCTTCTTTATTTCGTTCGGAACATCCCCTCCAGGGGAGGGGAGTGAAGGGACTTTCTTACTTCACGCTATTCTGCCGTTCACGAATTAGTTTTATCTGGCGCAGAATATCGTTGTAATGCAGGAGGTTAAGGTCTGTACTGCTAGCAGCCTGTGCCTTGCAATACTTCTCAATAGTATCAAGCTGCTGTCCAAGATACAATGAGATATCTGACGGCCGGGCGCGGTCTAATTCGACAGACTTGTCTTTCTCCACTTGATTTAGGAATGCATCGAGCTGCTTGATATAGGTACGCTCCAACAGACGACGTGTACGAACTTTCACGTCATTAGTCGATGTCAAGGGTTGCCAAACAGCCTTGAATACATCGTTCAAATAGTCCTTGACCTGATAAGCACCAGCCGCAAATTGATCCTTGTAAATCTTATCTATCAACGAACCATTCAACAATACCTTCAAAACTCGCCCTTGTTGTGCAGAGATTTCATCGACAGCATTTACACCTGACACATCTGTCATCGTTGACGGATAGAGCCAGACTGGGGCGTCGAAGAGCTGTCGGGAGAGATAGTCAACAGCGTCTCTTCCCTTCTGTGCAGGCGCCACCTCGTAAGGTTTCTGCCCTGGCATGTTATTGATGTATCGCCCTCCAACATTCTTAAGAACGTGGTTTGTGTATCGATTAAACTGACTGATAACACTCTTCCACATCTCTATTCTGTCCTCGTATCTATCGTTAGTTTGATGTGTCCATGTCGGTAAGGCGACAATGATTCGTTTGAGATTCTTGATTCCATAATCGCTCGCTTTCACATTGTCATCACCCAAGTCTTCCGTCTGCGCACGTGGGTCTTCGTTCTTACCCTCGCCTCCGAACCATAGGCGTGGATTGGTTGCTAAGACCTTAGAAGTCTCTGTTAACAACCCTTCCTTCTCGGCTATCTCATCCTTAAACTCAGGTCTGTACTGATAGCCCCAGCGTATTGCCCACTTGTCATAGTCGTTTATTCGTGGGAAAAGTCCACGTTCGGAGATATTGTCCTCGGGCTGAGCTACATAATTGAAACGGGCATAGTCCATGATACTTGCAGTGTGTCCGTGCTCTTCCACCCACTTCTTATCACGCAACTTCTCTACTGGTGTAGCATGACTAGCACCCATGTTATGACGCAAACCCAGCGTGTGTCCAACCTCATGACTCGATACGAAGCGTATTAACTCGCCCATGAGTTGATCATCCATGTGCATTGTCTGTGCTCGTTTATCAAGTGGTCCGCATTGCGTCATGTACCACTTTGTCAAGAGATTCATCACATTGTGATACCAACAAATGTGACTTTCGATGATCTCCCCACTACGTGGATCGACTATGCGAGGGCCGTATGCGTTCTCAATCTCAGCTGGTAAGTATCGTAAGACATTGTAACGTGCATCGTCAACACTCATAGTTGAATCATCTTCTGGCCAATCCTTTGCTTGGATAGCATGCTTGAAACCAGCTGCTTCAAAGGCTACATTCCAATCCTCAATACCCTGTTTTAGGTAAGAAACCCACTTCTTTGGCGTTGCAGGATCTATATAGAATACAATGGGCTTAATAGGTTCCGTGAGTTTGCCTTTGGCGTAGGCTTTCTTGTCTTTAGGCTCTAGACGGAAGCGAGAAATGAATTGTTCGCGGTCGGCGCGAGTCTGTTCATCACTGAAGATAGTATATCGATTGGTGAAGTAACCAACCCTTTCATCCCATATACGCTTGCGCATTGGAGTTTGAGGAAGTAGTACAATACTAGTGTTCAGACCAACAGTCAAGGCTCCAGTAGATGATGCAGGAGCAGAAGAAGGAGTACTGCTATAGGTGCGTGTTGTAGCTATTTCGACATTGATAGGATAGACTTTCATTGTATCAATAAAGGTCCTATCAGACTGCAACGAACCGATTTTCAGTTGTTTAGCAGCGTCCTGTGGAATACTCACAACACCATTATCTTTGAGGAAGAGAGGGGTTACCTCAATGAGTTGCGCATTGTTTTTCTTATTGCGACCAAGCACTTTGAACGACGCAATGATAGGGTCAGCTGTGGAGGCTTTAAGCGTACGGGAGATGCGACTCTCAGGGTCTGCTTCTTGTGAAAGAACGTACGCACGAAGGTTAATCGTGTTGTTGTTGCGTTGCTCGAAATAGAGTGTCTTCTGGTTAATAGCCTCTCCCGAGAACTTACCGAAGTTCTGTGGTACGGCAGTGAAACGCGTTACTGCCAATAGATAACGACCTAGAATGGAGTCTGGAAGTTCGTAGTACCACTTGTCTTCAATATGCCTTATCGTGAAGAGACCATCGTTAACACTACCGCCTTTCTTTATTAGTTGTTCGTAAGAAGAGGGCTTCTCCTTATCATTGGTAGCTTTCTGACTCTCCTTATCATTGGTTTTTGCCGTTGTAGACTGCTCGTTAGTAGAGTCATTAACAGCATAGAATATGTACCTGCTATTGGCTAAGCCTGTACCAGAACCTAGCATTAAAGCAACCAGGCAACCTGTAAGTTTCTTATTAATCATGATTTTCTCGTTTACACCTTATTATATATATAGGTAATAGAAAGGTGTGAATAACAACCTTTCCATTACATCATCACTTTACTTCAAAACAATAGCCTTGCGAATACGAAGGTCTACTTTGGGACGGTCATTATCGTCTACTGGCTGCCGTTGTATGCGTTCAACAACATCTAAACCATCGATTACCTGCCCGAAAACAGTGTATTGTCCATCGAGGTGAGGAGAGCCTCCCTCAGTCTTATATAACTGACGAACTTCAGGCGACATCTTCACTATTCCATCTGTATGAGCATCTAGTCTCTCTTGTGCCCAATCGAGTTGTTTATCCGTAAAACGTATACCCCAAACAATGTAGAACTGCGTAGATGACGACTTACGTTGTGGGTTTACATCATCGCTTTCACGCGCTGCTGCGACTGCACCTCGGCGGTGCAACAACTCGGGATAATGTATCTCTGCAGGTAGAGAATAGCGTTCGGGAGTATCGCCAAGAGCTTGTCCTGGCTTTGCACTCTTCGATCCCATGTCGCCAGTCTGTACCATGAAATCCTTGATAACACGATGGAATAACACCCCATCATAGGCTCCGCTCCGTACCAACTTGAGGAAGTTATCACGGTGCAAGGGCGTCTCGTTATAGAGTTGAATGCGGATGTTCCCACTGTCAGTCTCTAACAATACCTCGTGAAGAGGCGCACTTGTTCTCTCTTGAGCGTGGCTAGTCATCATAGAGGTAGCCATTAGCAGTAATAATAATAGCTTTTTCATATGTTCTTAGAAATAGTTTAGAAGGGGAGACCAATAGCCAGATGGAAGGTATTGGCATCACTTAACTTACTTATATTATAGAACCCTCTCTTACCTGTATCATAGGGTACATGCAGGGCAATTCCCCAATCGATACGAAGCATAAAGAAGCCAAGGTCATATCGAAGACCAACTCCCGTTCCTAATGCCATTTGCTTAAAAGCATCCTTGAAAACGAACTGTCCACCTTCACGACCCGTGTCATGATGTAGTGTCCAGACGTTACCTGCATCCAAGAAGACAGCTCCATAGAGTGAACCAAGCAGGTGGGGACGGTATTCAAGGTTCATTTGGAACTTCAAATCACCTGTTTGTTCAACGTAAGAGCGGTTTCGGTAAGAGGAACGATAGCGTCCCGGACCTATCTGACGGGCGTTGAAAGCACGAATACTATTGGCTCCTCCAACGAAAAACTGCTCTGTGTAAGGGGTTACCTTACTATTTCCATAAGCCCAAGCTGCACCTGTGTTGGCATGAAAAGCAATACTGCTCTTTTCGGCAAGAGCCCAAATCTTAGTGAAATTAAGCTCTACTTTGAAGAATTGAGCAAATGGATTCTTAAAGAGTTGTTTGTTCTTTTCACTCCAGCGGTGCCCTGTTGCAGCATAAGTAGCAGCTAGTATGTTCGAAGCCTCACTAACAGTTGCCCAGAACTTGATGGGGTTTCTATAATTAGAAGGGCTCATGTGAGTATATTGGAACATCATCTTCGGAATGAACTGATCGGCCATTGATACTTCAAGATAGGGTATACTATCAATAAGAGCACGATAACGATTCGTCACCTTGTGCATGTATTCGTAAGTTAAAGAGAGTGGGGAATAAGAGAAACTATTGCATTCATTGGGTTGCCACTGGTATGTTAGCTCTCCTGAAACTACATGTCTCTTAAAGTACTTGGCACGGTTTAGCACATCAACAGACGCCTTTAAGGTTGTTGTTGGAGTGGTATAGTAAGTGCGGGGAGGCTTTGGTGTATATTCAATACCCCTTGCTTCGGCCTCAGCAATCTTCTTCTGAATGCGTTCCCACTTCTTTCTTGGTGGTAAGACAAAGGGGTTTATGAGGCGAGGAATTTGTAGACTCCCCTCCAGACCATAGTTATAATTGGTCACACCAAGCTTATCTTGCCCATTATCATCATTGTTATACGACCATTCATAAGAGCCATGAGCACGCAAATCAAGCTTTTCTCCACCTCGAAAAGTATTGCGTTTAATGAGTCCGATATTCCCTTCTGGACCAAAGAGCCCACTTGTCTTGCCCTTAGCATACGCCTCAATATAAAAGTCATAACGCTTATCAAAGGTGCAATCGACTGTCATGTCTAATACATTACAGCTGTCCGTGCTATCACGAGGAGTAAAGGTAAAGTTGGTAGCAGCGAATAGTCCACTTCCATTTAACTGCTGCTGACTACGTTCCACAAGCTCATTATTATATAAGGAACCTGGCCATACCTTCAGATCATTAGCTATTGTGCGTAGGCGGAGAGGCGTTCGTTTACCATTGTAATTGACAGTAACATCTCGAAAAGACTCTTTATTGTGCAACTGCTCCATAAACTGTTGCTGCAAATTAATTGTCACTTTACCTATGTACCAAGGCTTTAATGCATTCGAACTAATCGAATCAACCATCTGTAAACGTACGTTTGCTACACCATGAACATTCGTTGTGTCAGCTAGATAACTTGCGTAATTGTTCTGGTAATAATAGTATCCGTTGTCTCGAAATAGGTCTGTTATGCGCTTACGTTCGTGCTCTAATGTGGCCACATCGAACGCATCTCCCTTATGCAAGAGAGCCTTATCTTGATTCTTAATGATGAGACTATCAGCCGTAGCAGGGAAGTTTGTGTAACGTAGAGAGTCTATTGTCCACAGGTGACCCATGTCCACTGTATATTGCAATTTACCTTTCTTTGGATTCTTCTGTGTTAGTTTCTCGTAGTTGATCTTACCATTGAAATAACCTCTTTTACGTAGTAAGTTCTGTCCTACAGTGACGCGAAGATCGGGTGTTGTGTTGCTCATTAAGACTGGAGTAGACCCAAATGTTCGTACAAGCCAACGGCTGAACTTTGTTGTATCTGGTGTAAAGGCATTCCATATCCAAAGGCCTACTGGGAATGGAGAACGATGACTTGGACTACCTAACAAAGCGGCATTTGGAGGTGTTGCAAGTACTAAATCAAGCTCTTCCTGCGTAGCCGTAAAATGTTTATTAGACTGATAGTTGCGATAGATGGTAGGCTCCATTCCAATATACAACTGCTCTCCATCGGGGATAGCAGAGGTCGTACTACATGCCGAAAGGAGCAGTACAAGACCACTCATCATCAACAGACAGATGAGGGCAAAACGCCTATTATAGTTCTTATCTCTTCTCATTAACAAAATTAATTAGGCTGTCCTTGTGTGGAGTCTCAGCTTTTGGAGCCACAATAGGACTATCATTTTTGAAGTGGAAAATATCCCTGAAGCTTCCTAACTTGCGTCTCCACATGAATCCGGCACCATATTCACTAAGGTTACCTTCCAACCAGTCGTATGCTTCTCGCTCATAGTAAAGCTTGAGATACTTGGTTTCCTTCTGGTTAAGTCGGTACTCCAAAGAGAAGTTATCGAAGTAGGCTCCATTCTCTTCAGCGAACTGCGAGCCTGTAGAAACACGTCCGCCGATAATGATGCGAAGCCTATTATCCCACAACCTCTTGCTGAACTTGAACGTATAGTCAGTGTGCAACGTTCCATTAACATCTGCTGCACTCTCCATATTAGCCGATAGGTCGAGTCCCATAGAGTTGAGTGCTTTGCCCGTAATGGCGTTAACTTGAGTCTGCAAGAAGCTAGCTAAGGCACCACCCATCGCAGTATTAGCACTTGTGGAGTTACTTCCACCGAGGTACATACCCGATGCAAGCATTGTTACTGCAAGCTTTGAGCGCTCTTCAACGCTCTTTGTATTCAGCGTATTCTGCATTTCTTGATCCTCTGGAGCACTAATAATAAACTCTACTCCAGGCTTAGGGAATTGCTTAGTAAGGCTCACACCACACTTAAAGTCGACGATTCTTCCCTCATTACCATTCGATACAGTTGTGCGCACATCCTCGGTTGCAACGATACCAAGAGTTGGCTTCATTGGGTCTCCAGTGAACTCTACATAACTCCCATCTTGTATGTCGAACGTGCGAAGTGGTATAACAGGAAGAGAATACTTCATCTTTCCGTCATTCAGAGTATAGCGTCCTCTCAAGCGCACACCATTGGTTGGATTGTATTCTAATCGTAGATCACCTCCCCCCGTAAAGGCTAGGTAATTGGAGTTATCAGCATTGAGAGAACACATGAGATGAGCTTGTTCATCAACATTAACAAGCATTGACATAGAGAAACCTGTTATGTCTGGACGCTTGACCACATCAACTGTTGAATCCTTGAAGTTCGTAAATTTAACAAGATCATTCAGTTCCGTATCTGTTGCCAAAGTACCATCTCGTACAATATAAGTCATATCAGTCGTACCGAGAACATCAAGTTTTCCAACCAAATAAAGGTTGTTTAATGGTCCACTTACTTGACCAGCAAAGTCTACAAATGCGTTTCCGTAGACCTCAGAACGTGGGTTCTTTCGAGCATTGATAACCTGGAAGTTCTTTGCTTGCATACGTGCATCAAGACGCATATTATCCAACGATGAGAAGTCAAGAGAGCCCGAAATGTCAAGTGGCGAACCATTACTTGCGAACATTTCAAAGTTCTCGAACTCTATATGACTATTACGTATTGTGACTGGATCATCGGCAAATCGCATCCTTATTCCATATGGTGCACTTACCAAGTAAGTCGAGTCTAAGTACACCTCTCCATTGATATCTAGATTCTTCAAAGGCCCTTTCAATGTTAGAGAACCTTCCCCAACGCCCTCAAGACCAACGATCTGCTCGGGTACAAAACCATTGATGTAACTGAGTGGGAAATGGTTCATATCTAGTGTAGCATCCAACTCTCCATGTCCTTCTGCACGATAAGTACCCGACAAGGAACCCACACCTTCACCATCTTTCGTTATAATAGCATCAACGTAATGAGAGCCATCTCCCTTCGGCATATACACGAATTGAGTACCGACGTTACCCATTGGACAGTTCTCATAGACCAGTTTGTTGATGGTCATATCACTAGAGATTGATAGGTCAGAGTGCGTTTGTATGATATGATAATCACCATTAAGAACACCAGACATATTGGGTGAGAAGGGAAGAACCTTAAACAGACTGCCCAGTTCAAATTGGTTCATTGAGATCGTAACATTCTGTAGTGACGTCGTGTCCTCATCCTCTGTTGTTATCGTCATACCCGCTCCGTCTGAAGCCATAAGGCGCAAGTTCGCTGATAAGCGGCGATCACGTGCTATGTAAATATAGTTCGAATCATTTGCAGTAAACGCCTTATAACCTAAGATGGCTTGTGGAGAAGTGATAGAAAGACGTATTCCTCGACCTACCATTGCAGCCTGTAATGCAAGGTCGAAGCCTGTTTTCCCTTTGTTATCAAGTATTGTTGCATGCGTTTGTAAGCCGTGTTCGTATAGTACGCCACGCAAATGTCCATGGTAAGGGTAGGTATTATCCGCTTTATTCAGTACTGCAGCATCATAATTCAACTGCCCATCTACACTCGTAAGATTCACCCTCACGCTATCAAGGTGTATGTCATTATATACTAAGGAGTCAATCCTAACCTTACCATTGACGCCTTCATGTGGAGAAGAAGATATATTGATATCTGCCAAACTGAATGCGTATCCATCTTTCTCAAGTATGTTGCTAAACAGATTACCACGTCCACTGCGTAAAGTGAAATGCCCTATTGGCAACAAGCGGATGATAGCTGGCTGGTCAATACGCCTATTGTGAATTTGCTCCCGTAGTGTTTTTACGAGTTTATTACCCGTCTTTGCCATCTGATCAACGCTCCCATTGAAGGCGGTATTGAGGTGGAAATCCCCACCATCAAGGGCTACATGCACTGAATCACGCATACTGGTTAAATCCAAATTGACATCACCTGGTGCATAACTACGCTTTCCGTCATTCACTTGTAGGTCTGCCAACTTTCCATTAAGACGCATATTATCACTGCCTTCCATACCGAAGTCTGCATTAACAGCAAACTTGCTTGATAGCGGCTTATCTATGATTCCAAGTTGATAGAAGTCTACTTGCGGGAACAGCCCATTGATAGAACCATCCATCTTATTGCCCTTCTTCGTTAGATCAAGGTTGAAGCTACCACGTACCAAGGCTACTCGTCCGTTCTTTCTAACGTCATCTACCGCCAAATCACCTATGTGACCATTCACAGCAAAGGACTTCTTAAGATCTGAACGAAGCTCTATATCGGCTCCTGCAGCCACAATGTATTGTTTATCAATCAGTCCTAAGGCTTTGAGGTTAGCCTCTGTAAGGTTTCCATTAAGGTGTGCTAACATATTATTATTACGTATGTCAGCCTTCACATTGAAGTCACCTGCAGCCAGGAGAGCACTTCGCTTGTGCCCTTCTTGCAATACTTTGAACTTACGGACGACCCCTTGAACGTGATGATTAGCCTTCATATCAGAACGAACATCCATGTCGGTCCAGGTAGAAACGACGTATCTTTCCTGCATCCCACCCAACGCATGGAGGTCAACACGGCTCAACCAGCCTCGCAAATGACCATCCACTAACTTTTGGCTAACCTTTCCTTTATAAGTGAAATCGCCCCCGAGCATCTTATTCACACTCTTTATATGGGCTGAAAGTTGCTCACCATGTTTAGAAATATCTCCATTCAATCCATCAAGTACATACTTCCCATAACTGAAACGACGAATACGAAGACTCAAGTTAGTGGACGATTGTGGATTCATAAAGTCCGTTCCATGCCCTTGCATACGCACACTTCCAGTGAAAGGTGACAATCCCATGTGTGGTAAAAAGCGTTGTATAGGGAAGTTCGTTGCATCAGCTTCGAGGCGATACAGGCTATTGGAAGGATTAAAAGCACCTTTGACACGAATCTTACCACCCCCTTGTGCAAGTGACATTGTACCAGTATAAAGGCTTTTCCGCACATGGATATTACCATCAACAGCTACCGCTTTAGGCAAGGCAATGGTCTTTCTAATACTTATTGGCAATAGCTTCTGAACGAAACCAAGGTTTTGAGCCACACCTTTGAGGCGTAAGTCACTGCGTAAAGCCTTATTCTTTGCCATCATATCGGCAACCCATCCTGTTCCAGTAAGGTCGAAGTAGCCCGGCATAGCAAGTCTCAACTGGCGGAAGGAAGCCGAGCGCAGGTTGCCCGCAAGGGTTCCCTGTATGGTCAATCGCCCTCCTGGCATAGCTTGATAGATGTTTCGAGGAATGGAAGTAAGCAATGGTTGCAGGTCAGTCTTGCTCACATAGCCATCCATGTGGGCGTTAAGTGTACCAGGATGAGCGTCATCAAAGGCATTCATATCCATTCGTAAACTTGCAGTTAGCTCACTATTCGGCATGAGAAGATAAAGAGATGGTAATTGAATAGACGTTGCATCCATCCTAAAGGGACATCGCAAGTCACGCACCACAAGTCCACTTCGTTCCTTGAAGTTGCCTGCACGAACACGAAGAGATATCTTTGGAGCTGCATAAAGGAACGAGTCTATACCCAAGTTAACCTCTGTCATGGCGATGTGAGCCGCATCGAAGCCTGCAGGAGTAGGTCTTACGAAAGTTTTGTCATAGTTAAGTGCACCGCCATGCCAGTCTATGTCAGCCACTTTATATATGTTGTCATGCAATAGAAGTTCTGCTCCTCGAGCCTTAGCATCGCCGAATTGCGCTCTAACTACCATCGTGTCGCCTGGCATGTGGAGCCTGAAATCAGTCTTAGCAAGGTTTAGCTTGTCTATATTTATGCGCCACAAGGGTTTCTGCTTGTGCGGGTCTTCAGGTACAGTGTCGCCCAATGCAACATCAATCCAGCCTCCTTCGACTTCCGCTTTATTCACTCTTACAGAGTCACCAACGAGGTTTACGGCATGACTCACAATGTGTAAGCGTTGCAAGTTACCCTTAATTCGTAAGTCACCAATGAAGTTTGTGGTATTAGCTTTTAGTCCCGTGAATGTCAATTCGTTTACTTCTACACGCTTATCAAGCAATGGCAATAAGCCAATACTAGCCACTAAACGATGTACATCAGCGACAGTATCCTTCTGAGTAGGTATGGAGTCATTTGCTTTTATCATCTTTAAACCATCCAACTGGAGGTCTAAAGGGTAGGAGAGGTTTACCCGATCGATACTAACCTGCATCCCCGTATGATTCGACACATAGGTTGCAACCTGCTTTACTGCCCAGTTTTGTACAGGAGGACAATAAAGAAGTACTACCAAGAGGAGGAATAGGACGACTGGTGCTACTACAATAGCAATGAGCCATCTCATGCTCTTTTTCATATTCATCACGTTAGTATTGCTAGCGTACTCTCCATTTCGTGCGATTTAAAAGGACAGAGTATCTTTTGCTATTACCATTTAGTTTATGTCTACAAAGTAACAGAAAAAAAACGAATTAACGATGGATAGTAAGCGAAAAACGCATTATTATTCGTAAATAAGACGCTTCACTCCATGCTTCTATCCAATTAGGGAGGAAAGAGGATTGCATTGCTTACCCTTTCCCCTCTTGTTTCTTGCAGACAAGGCGACCCCAAGTTGCACACCAATTCAACCTTAATAGCCTTACTACTATGACTCCCATGAGCTTATATCTTTGCCTTTGGAGGGTGCTAGAGATGATTAAATCAATCCCTCACAACCATCTTCTATTAAGTCTAATGCCAACTCGAAGTCCTCCGAACCACCATAGTAAGGGTCAGGAACACAGGTTGCATCCTTATGACGAGTGAAATAATCAGCCATGCGAACGACCTTTTCTCGAGCAGTCGCATCGCCTGCTTGCGACGTAATATATCGATAGTTATCTTCGTCCATGACCACAATAAGATCGAAGTAAGCGAAGTCCTTACGTGCATCAAACTGCCTTGCATGATGATTCAAATCGTATCCGCGTCTCCTTCCATGCTCTCTCATTCGCTTGTCGGGGAGCTGTCCAACATGCCAATTACCTATTCCTGCCGAGTCAATCTCATACTGATTGCTACAGCCCCGTTCGTCAACTAGGTGTTGCATAACGGCATGAGCCGCCGGAGAACGACATATATTGCCTAGACAAATGAATAATATTCTCTTCTTGTTGTTTGTTACCTTACACATAATTGTTACTTTTCTTTTCAATTACAGGGCTTTACGA
Organism: Prevotella sp. 20925_1_30; assembly: GCF_041433025.1. Lineage (NCBI taxonomy): Bacteria > Pseudomonadati > Bacteroidota > Bacteroidia > Bacteroidales > Prevotellaceae > Prevotella > Prevotella sp. 20925_1_30. Next base: position 77,664 of record NZ_JAPWAR010000010.1, read on the forward strand.
AAGATAGTATAAGAATCTATCAGCATTGCACCTAACCAACTTATTTGGGCTACAAAGTAACGAAAAAAAATCGAGAAAAATCTTGTTTCCTTGCGTTTAATTACTCTTTTATAATGGATAAATTTAATAATTAACCCTTTAATTATAAGTATCTTGTAATCAAATAATATAATGGTTTAGATAAAAGAAAAACTTTTCTGTAATTCTAACTACGTTACTTTAGAAAGGATGTACTTAACAGAAGCCCGTTAGGAAATACATTTTTAATATAGAAGACACGGATTGAACGAATTTATTTAGAGTTCCCGAGTTTCTAAAGGAACAAAAGAGTGCAGGGGAAGAGACGCCTTTCTCTATTTGAAGAGGGCGTTCCGTTGCATGAAGAAGAGCCTTTCCTTGCTGTAAAGAGAGCCTCTCTTCTTTAAGTTCATGGCAATAGCTGTTAAGCACTTCATCGTTTTTAAGGAGAGAAGGAGCAACAATCATTCCCACTCCTGCACATCTTTTCTTATCCTTTCGTTGGCAACTTTGCAATTAATTGAGTATATTTGCAAATGTAAATGATTATCCAATCCATAAATAACAAGTAGTGAATACATCATCAACTGTCAAAGGTTACGGCTATGCGAGTTTGTCTGCAATAACCTTCGGAACTATCCCTCTGTTCTCTATTCCAGTGATGGAAGCAGGAATGGAGTTGCCTTCTGTACTCATTTATCGCTTTGCTTTCGGTTGCTTGTTTATGATGGGTTTCCTTCTATGGAGGCGTCAGAATTTACATTTGAAGTGGGGAGATGGACTGCGGATAGCCTTCTTATCCCTTATGTATTCGGTATCTGCTGTGGCATTGTTTAGCAGTTATGAGTATATGCCGGGAGGCGTTGCTACAACCTTACTGTTCTCTTATCCCGTATGGACAGAGGTCCTTCTCATCCTCTTCTACCATGAGAAAGTAACGTTAAGAATCGTCATTGCAATCGTATGTGCTATCATTGGCGTGTTCTTCTTGGGTGGTATTGGACAAACAGGAGGCATTAAGTCTATGCTAGGAGTGGTCTTGGCAATGTTGTCAGGATTGTTATATGCCATTTATATGGTTATCTTCCCACATATGCGAGTAAGCAAGTTACCAGCTTTGAAGGTGAATTTTTATATCTTTTTCATTGCTATGCTCTTCCTGATATTGTACTCTTCTTTCACAACGGGAGGCGTGCAGAAGATAGGAGATAGTCGTTCGCTGATATCATTGGTATTATTGGGACTTGTTCCTACAACCATTAGCAATGTTACACTTGTGCGTTCGTTAACCCTGATTGATTCGGCTAGTGTTGCTATACTTGGAGCCTTCGAACCCCTGACAGCCATGACTATTGGTATCACATTAATGGGTGAACCACTCACAATGACAGCCTTAATAGGGTCGGTGTTAATCATAGCTTCTGTGCTAATACTTATCACCAAAGGGCGCAAGATAGCTAATCCTTTGCGCAAATACTTCACTACGTAGAATAGACATCATCATGAATCAAAAGTTATTATGGCACCTATTAGCAGTGGGAGTCGTCGCTGTTTGGGGGACAACCTTTGTAAATACAAAGATATTGTATAATAGTGGTCTCACCCCTTCGGAGATATTCTTTCTGCGATTCCTTATCGCTTATGTCGCTATTTGGTTTATCTCTCCTCGAAAGCTATTCGCCAATAGTTGGCGTGATGAAGGTACCATGCTATTGCTCGGGATAACGGGTGGTTCCCTCTTCTTTGTCGCTGAGAACTCAGCCGTCGCACTAACTTATGTGAATAACGTGAGCTTTATCACGTCTACATCTCCACTAGTGACAGTTATTCTCGGAATCGTCTTTGTGAAGAGTATAAAGGCAACATGGACGTTGATAGTTGGCTCTTTGATAGCCCTTGTGGGTGTAGGACTAGTCATCTTCAATGGTAGCTTTATCCTGCATTTGAACCCTTGGGGCGACTTATTGGCATTACTAACTGCAGTTTGCTGGGCGGTCTATACATTGTTAATGAAGAGGGTGTCTGAGAGATATTCAGCCGTGTTTATCACACGTAAGCTATTCTTTTATGGATTGTTGACAGTGCTCCCGATGTTCCTTATTGATCCATGGACAGTGAGCCTTGCAACGCTCCTTACACCTAAAGTAGCATTCAATCTCTTGCTCTTAGGACTAGTTGCTTCCTTCTTATGCTTCGCTTTGTGGACGGTTGTCATTGAACGACTTGGAGTGATGACAGCGTCTAACTATCAATATCTAAACCCAATTACAACAGTCGTGGCAAGTGCTATTTGGCTGAGTGAACCTATGACAGCTATTGCCTACATAGGCAGTGCCTTGATTTTAATTGGTGTCATTGTATCTAACAAATAACTGAAGAGTAACATCTTAAAAATCAAATATATGAAGAAAACAGTACTAGTAACTGGAGCTACAAGTGGTATCGGTGAGGCTTGTGCACATCGATTTGCTCAAGGTGGATATAACGTGATTATCACAGGTAGAAGAGTGCAACTTCTTGCAGAACTAAGGAAGAAACTTGAGGCTGAAGGAGCAAAGGTTCTTGCCTTAGCATTTGATGTTAGGAACCGAGCAGCAGCCACGAAAGCGATCGAGAGTTTAACGGTTGAATGGCAAGATATAGATGTCCTGATTAATAATGCAGGCTTAGCTCTTGGCTTAGAACCAGCTTATGAAGGTCATTGGGACGATTGGGAGACAATGATAGATACGAATATTAAAGGACTCCTAACAATGACTCGCCTCGTTACACCACGTATGGTGCAACGTAACAGTGGACACATTATTAATATAGGGTCGGTTGCTGGTGATGCAGCCTACGCCAATGGGAATGTTTATTGTGCAACGAAAGCAGCTGTGAAAACCTTCACTGATGGTTTAAGGATAGACCTTGCTTCAACCAACATACGTGTTACGAATGTGAAACCGGGGCTTGTGGAGACCCACTTCTCAAATGTTCGTTTCCATGGAGATGACGCTCGTGCGGAGGGGGTATATAGAGGTATTCAACCCCTAACAGGGGCTGATATTGCTGATGTGGCATACTATGCTGCATCGGCTCCGGCACATGTGCAAGTGGCAGAAGTATTAGTTCTTGCCACACACCAAGGCAGTGGTAGTGTGATACATCGTGATTGATTCCGCTACAATCATTCGTCTTATCGGCTAAAACAAAGAGCCGATAAGATGAATAAGCCACGTGGTCAAGCTTACAAGGAGGATTATCATCGCAATGATGAGGACGATCATTAATACAATGAGAATGGCACTTTGAACAGCTTTGCGGTTCACATCGCGTATCACCTCCTTGTCTCCTTCAACGAAGCCACGCACAAGTTGCATATTTTCTCGGTTCGCCTTATGGAAGAAGTCGATGACATCTCCTATATAAAAAGGTATCATTCCAAAGAGAACGTCACGCAAACTATTATTGATAATGGCTAATGCAAGGGGAATACTACGTATCTTTACAAAAGCAAACCATACATAGAGTAAAGCGAAGAGAGCCGAAAGAATGTCGCCAATACCATAGGGAAGAAGACCGAGAATACCATCTAGATAATAGTCATCCATAACCCTTTGTGTTTGTTCCATAGCCTTATAAACACTGCTATCATTCATCCGCTCTTGCGCTTTCAATCTATTTTCTTCTTTCATAAAATTACCCTTCTCTGTATTAAAAGATAATAAGTACAATCATACTTGATTGTGAGCGCAAAGATACAACATATATATCATACATAAGAAAAGGGCTTTCATTAATAATTATTAAAAAGCCTCTTTCACGACTAATAATACTTATCTGTAATTTGTACAAACCCCTTTTGTATTGTATCTTTGCATTTGTTCAAACGCATAAACAACTTAATAACGTTGTTGGTGAGGCTTGAGCGATATAGTAATAACAAATAAAAGATTTATATGAAACGTATAACATTATCACTGATTGCAGTTTGCTTAATGTCATCAATGGCGTTATCTGCAAAGGATGTAAACGTTATCAATGCTAACGAAATAGCATTGGTTCAACAAAAAGGTGACTGTCATAAGCGCACAGCAACACCACAGCATGTGACAGACAAGATGGTTAGCAAGTTGGGACTTAACGCCAAACAGGCAAAGAAACTATTGCAACTTAATGAGAAATATGCTGATCTCTTTGTACAAAGCGAAGATTGTCATAAGGCTGAGAAGCAGACTTGTGAGACAAAGGGAAGTTGTAAGAAAGAATGTAACAAGGCTGAACAAAAATGTGAGAAAACCGAGAATAAGACTTGTTGCAGTGCTGCTGGAAAGGGAAATTGTACGTCTGGTTGCAAGAAGGAATGTACAAATGAGTGCAATAAGGAGGCTAAGTCTGATTGCAAGAACAGCTCATCAACATGCAAGAAAGACAATAAAGAATGTCAGTCTGAGGCTAAGGAATGCAAGAGAAATCAGCCTTGTGAGAAGCGTACAGCATACAACGCTGAGTTGAAGAAGATTCTTACTAAGGCTCAATACGATAAGTATCTAAGACATTAAAAGATACCCATTTCCATAATAATAGATTTGTTGGTGCGTTGGTTAGGACTACTATTAGTCCAAACCTTCGCACCTTCTTCGTATCAAGGAAGAGCTTTCTTAACTCACTTTCGAATGTAGTTTACAAATGAATAGGGTGGGTTACCATCCGCAGCTGGATGTTCCTCACGGGATTCAATACGCCAAGTACCATCATTATAAGGTGGGAAGAATACATCAGCCTGTGCTGGGCTGTCTGCAATCTCAGTAAGGTATAGACGGTTGGCAATGCCTAATGCCTCCTTATATAAGCTAGCACCACCAATGATAAAGGCCTGTTCGTCAGCATGAATATGGCGCATTGCCTCATCTAAAGAAGGATAGACCTCACAACCCTTAAAGTCCTTCTCCGTTCGACTCAATACAATGTTTCTTCTGTTGGGGAGTGCTCCCTTGGGTAGAGAATGGAATGTTTTACGCCCCATGATAACGACATGTCCCGTTGTTAACTGCTTGAATCTCTTGAGGTCCTCACGTATGAAATAGACCACATCATTTCGATATCCAATAGCGCGATTAGCCGCTACTGCTGCTATAATATTTAGTTCCATAAGCGTTAGACAGCCACTTCTGCTGATATATGTGGGTATGGGTTATAATCTACGAGTTCGAAGTCTTCGTACTTAAAGGCAAACAGATCTTTCACATCAGGGTTGATCTTCATCTTCGGAAGAGGGCGAGGTGTACGTGTGAGTTGTAGTTTTGCCTGCTCAAGATGATTGCTGTATAGATGCGTATCACCCGTTGTGTGGATAAATTCCCCAGCCTCTAATCCTGTTACTTGAGCCATCATCTGCAAGAGAAGAGCATAAGAGGCAATATTAAACGGAACGCCGAGGAAGGTATCTGCCGATCGCTGATAAAGATGCAAAGAAAGGTGTCCGTCTGCCACATAAAACTGAAAGAGACAATGGCAAGGGGGTAATGCCATCTCATCAACCTCAGCTGGGTTCCATGCCGTAACAAGCATACGGCGAGAGTTAGGATTATGCTTTATCTGTTCGAGAACATTAGTTATCTGGTCGATAGTTCCGCCTTTGTAATCAGGCCAAGAGCGCCACTGATGACCATAAACGGGACCTAGCTCGCCATTTTCATCAGCCCATTCATTCCATATCCGAACGCCATGCTCTTGTAGATAATGTACATTAGTATCACCGCGAAGGAACCATAGTAACTCATAAATAATACTCTTCAAATGGAGCTTCTTAGTGGTTAGTAATGGGAAACCATCACGTAGATCGAAGCGCATCTGATTACCAAATACGGATAGAGTACCCGTCCCTGTGCGGTCGCCTTTATGCACTCCTTCATTGAGAATGCGGCTTAGTAAGTCTAAATACTGTTGCATAATTATGGATGTGTTATTGTTTATCTGTTTCTGTTATAACCACTACCTCGTTTGGAATATACCCACTTTTAATCCTCCACTCTTGTGGGTAAAGGTTGTTGGCACGATTCCCTAAGTTCTTTGCAAAGCCTAGTTTGTGGTGCTTATAAGTAAGGAGAACAATGCCACGAGGGGCTTCACTGCTGAGTGTGATGGCTTCATGTCGAAGATAGCTAATGGCAGTGGGGTAGTCAACCTCTATGTTAGGATAAATAGAAGTGTCGCCTGTTATCGAAAGAGCCAATGTATGATCAGGGATGATGGTCTTGCCCTTCTGCATTCCTTCTTTTACTCCGTAACTAAGGATGCGAAGCCGTTTTTTTGCTTCAGCAACGGCTTTTGAGGGGTCAAGAGCTATCTCTTTTTGCAAGTTTTCATCCTCTCCTCGTTTGCGAATGACCGCCATGAAGAGTCCTTCACCACGTGTTTTACCAGGTATAAAACGATAAACAGGGAAGTCAGAAGCCGTTTTTAAAGGATTACCAATCAGTGACCCTGTTATGTTCCAAGCCTCTTCCGTGGGTACAGGAAGCAACTCCGCACCATATTCCTCAAGTATCCATGCTACATTCTCTTCGTCTTCATGGGCATTGAAAGTACATGTAGAGTAAATGAGGAGACCACCTGGTTTGAGGTTATCCCATATATCTGAGATAATACTACGCTGTAGTTTCCAACAGTTCTCAACGTTTGCTGGGCTCCATTCTGCAATTGTTTGAGGGTCTTTACGGAACATCCCTTCCCCCGAACAAGGTACATCTGCAATGATAACATCGAATGTCAGCTTCGTTTTCTGGTATTCCCTTGGGTAGTTATTGGTAACTACTACACCCAAATGACCGTACTTCTGCACGTTTTCTGCAAGTATTTGAGCACGCTTGGGGATAGGTTCATTACTAAAGAGGAACGCCCCTTGTGGTAGAGAAGAGCGTGCACAAGTGGTCTTCCCACCAGGTGCTGCGCAGAGATCAAGTGCCATTACGGGGTGTTTCACATAATGACGAAGTACGTGAGAGAGGAACATTGATGATGCTTCCTGTACATAGTAAACACCTGCATGGAGCTTGGGATCGAAGGTGAAGTTCGGTCTCTCTGCCAGCCAAAAGCCTTCTTTGCACCATGGAATGGGCTCGGGATGAAGATTAGGGTTTACTATCTCCATGGCAGATAACTTATAGTTGTTCAGTCGAATACTGCTTGGTGCAGGTTCGGTAAGCCCTTTGAGGAATACTTCAAATAATTCCTTTCCAAAAAGTTTATAGGTGTAATCAACAAAAGAAGGAGGCAATGTGGGTACCTCGTTCACCTTATTTATATTAGAGCGAACGCCTGCCTGTTCCGTTGTTTGCTGCTGGTTCTTATCTTTTATCATATCATTTCACTTCGAGACTATCGGATAACACATAGTCTACTCAACGATAATTTCATCTTCATCAACGCTCTTCTGCGTTGTTTTCGGCTTTGGTTTCTGTTTTAAATTACCCTTGTCATCAAACATACCATAGGTCGTTCGAAGAACAATGAACTCTGTTCTACGATTGAGCTGATTGCATATCTCTTGTTTATCCTTTGGTAGTTTCTTGATGAAATCCTCGGTTAGAACATCGTTTTCCTTCAGCCAGTTGTACTTCTCCGTGAGCTTCTTTCGAATCTTCTTAGGACGCTCCTTACCATAACCAACAGGTGTCAAGCGGTCTTGCGCAATCCCATGTGCGGTGAGATAAGCCACTACTGCATCCGCACGACGCTGTGACAAGCGTTTGTTGTAATCGGCAGATCCGATGTAATCAGTGTGTGCTGAGAGCTCAATCGTTACGTTGGGATTCTCATTAAGGAGCTTAACTAGATCGTCCAAAGCCTTTTCGGACTCTGGACGAAGCGTCGCTTTGTCAAAGTCATAGAAGATGTTATCAATCAAGACAGGTACATTAATGCCAGCAAGAGGGAACTGGAGCGTGTACTCCTTGGACTCCCCAACAGGTGAAACATGTATCTCTTCCTTATGATTTAAGTATCCTTTGCAGGTCGCAAGTAGCACGTAATTGACGCCCGGACGTATCTCCTGTTCAAAAGAACCATCTCCCTTGACAGCCAACTTTTTGTTAGTACCATCGTCACCAACCATGAATACTTGTGCAGCGGGCAGTTCGTAACCATCCATCTCATACACCCATCCCTTGATAGTCTGTATCACTTCGGGAAGTTCAAAACTATAGATATGATCCCAACCGCGCCCATCGTTACGATTAGAAGAGAAGTATCCGCGGTTGTATCGACCCTCGAATGTCATACCAAAGTCGTCTCCCTGTGAATTAAGAGGATATCCCGGATGCTCTAGATGATAGTGGTGATCGTTACCAACCTTTGCTATATAGATATCTAAACCGCCCATTCCTCCATGTCCATTACTAGAGAAGTAGAGGTCACCATTGGGGCGGAAGGTTGGGAACTCCTCGTCTCCTGGTGTGTTGATAGGCTCTCCGAGGTTCTCAACACCACCAGTAGTTCCACCGCTAAGGCGCACTCTCCAGATGTCAAGACCACCTTTTCCGCCTGGCATATCACTAGTGAAATAAAGCCAATTACCATCTGGTGAAAGGGCAGGATGTGCGAAACTCGACAGCGAGTCACGGCTTATTTCGAGCTTAGTAGCCTTACTCCACACTGCATCCGTGCGGTTGCTCACAGCGATCTGGGCATAGCGAGGATAAGTGGGATCCGTTAAGCATTGCGTAATATACATCTCTCTACCATCTGCGGAGAATGCTGGTGTACCCTCATCAGCGTCTGTGTTGAGTCCAGAAGCTATATCTCGAGGCACACTCCACTTGCCTTTGTCGTCCTTTTCACTTACGAAGATGTCACCCGCCTTGGCACCAGTAATACCACTAATATCGTCTCCTTGCGCATCATTACGGGTCGAGGTGAAATAGAGCTGATCGAATTTATCACCATAAAGCATTGGTGAGTAATCCTGTCGACGAGAGTTAAATACATCCATCCGCTTGACTATGTACTTTGAACCCAACTCCTTCGCTTGTGTTGCCAAAGTAGCTGCTTCAAGGCTCTGAATGATGAGTTGGTTGCCAGGTAACGAATCCAAAGCTATTTGATACTCCTTTATAGCATCCTTGTAACTACCATTCTTCATTAGATTGTCAGCCAGCTTCTTATGCGTTTCACCATTATCTAATTTATAACGGATGATATTTCGGTAGGCAGCTATTGCACTTTGATATGACGAAATGCGGTCATAACATTCTGCTAACTTCGTTGCGATGAGTCCACGTTGCCGTCTCTCCTTAGGTGGGGTACGCTGGTAAGCAGTCTTGAACTGCGTTGCTGCATTATAATACTCACCCATGGAAAGGTACTTATCACCTTTCTTTATATTGCGATCAGCGCCACATGAGCTAAGAATCAATAGAATACTGATTGCCATGACAACGCTTTTTCGTCGTGTACCAAAGATATGTAAAAGCCCTAGATAACCCATATTATCATATAAACGTACATCTGTTTTTATTATTGCTTGGTACTCGGTGACATTGTGAATACCGATGAGTTGTATTATTATATAAGGTGGACTATCCTGCGTTAAAGCTCTACCATGGTGATACCAGCACCTCCAAATTGTACGTGTTCATCACGATAATTCGTCACATTAGGCACTGTTCCGAGGTATTGACGTATGAGTTGACGCAAGATTCCATTACCTTTTCCATGTAAGATACGCACTTGACTTGCTCCGACGAGGATAGCATCATCTATGAAATGTTGCACTTGATTCAATGCTTCATCAGCCCTCATACCACGCACATCAAGCTCCTGATGGAATTGATTACGGTGCTTATCGATGGTTTCACGAGTCTCCCTACTATAGTTAAAAGCCTGAAATTGCTTCTGTTCCTGTTGTAGGGTAGAGCCATCAGCACGCTCCAATCGACTGATAGACATCTTTGTTCGCATACCACCAAAGATGACTGTAGCCTGTTTTCCATCGATTGATTCAACTTTCCCTACCGATGTCAAGCCTTTGATGCGCACGTTATCACCAACCATGATAACGCCTCCGCTTTGCTGTTTCCGTACTGCATTCTTTAGGGCTTCAGCAGCTGCTTGCTGCTTTTCAGCCTTTGTCTTGAGGTGTTGCTCATGCTTCTCTTTACGATTCTTAATCTTATCTACCTTCTTTTGGAAGTCCTCATCAGAAAGCAAACCGCCGTTTTTCAGTTTATTCTTATTCGACTTGTCAGATGGTTTCAACTTATCTTCATCCATCAAGCCAGCCTCATATTGGGCTAGTTCCTGTCGTATTCTCTTTGTTTCCTCCTTCTCTGCTTGCTTCTCTCTTATCTCTTTGATGGCATTCTCAATACGCTTGTTACTCTCTTTGATAAGCTCTTCCGCCTGTCGTTTCGCACGATTAAGAATATCCTTCCTACTCTGTTCCAAAGCATCGATCTCACGCTCATATCGCGCAATACTCTTCGACAGTTCTTTCTCCTGACTATGTATAGTCTGCCTCTTACCTTCCCAATATCTTTTGTCCCTAACTATGTCTTGTAAGTACTTATCACTTTGGATATAATCACTGCCAACTATCGATGAGGCATCCTTGATAACAGCCTCTGGAATACCAGTTTTACGCGCTATCTCTATTGCAAACGAACTACCAGGTCTACCGATGGCAAGCTGGAATAAAGGGCGCATCTCATGCCTATCATACAGCATGGCACCATTCGCTGTACCTGGATGTGCCTCTGCGAAGTGCTTTAGGTTTTGATAGTGTGTGGTGATAACTGCCCATGCGTGCTTCTCCCAAAGCTGCTTTAACACTGCTTCCGCAATGGCTCCTCCAATCTGAGGTTCCGTCCCCGTGCCGAACTCATCAATGAGTATTAAGGTACTATCAGACGCTTGTCTCATCATCACCTTCATGTTCATCAGGTGCGAAGAATACGTACTTAAATCATTCTCTATGCTCTGTTCATCGCCTATATCTATCATTATATCGGAGAAGAGACCAGTAGTGGAACGATCTCCAACAGGTATAGATAGCCCACATTGAAGCATATATTGTAACAAGCCAACTGTCTTCAAACACACAGACTTACCACCTGCGTTTGGTCCCGAGATAATCAATAGATACTTGTCTTTCGTCAGCTGAATATCAAGTGGAACAACGCTCTTAGGTACACTTGTAGATGTATTGTCTTCCTCAGAAACTAGTTCTATTTCTTGTACAGGCAGGCTATCATCTGTATCTTTAGAGGATACCTCTTCTTCTATTGATAATGAGGTGTTTAATCGCTCTTTACACTTTCTTTCCAATGAGAGTTGTAGTAGTGGATGTATCGCACGAATCCAGTCTATATGTGGTTCTGCCTTTACCTCTGGCTCAAAAGCTTTAAAGTAACGTGCTAACTCGGCTTTCGCTCTGATGAAGTCAATCGCTGCCATGAGACTATAGGAATCGATAATCTCACGCACATTAGGGCGCACCTTCTTTGCGAAGTCAGTAAGAATACGAATCATTTCACGTCGTTCCTCGCTCTCCAACTCACGCACTCTGTTATTGGCTTCAACCACCTCTGTCGGTTCAATATACACCGTTCTTCCTGTTGCACTCTCGTCATGAACAATACCAGATATCCTCCGTTTCAATCCAGGAGCAACTGGTATGACCAGACGACCATCACGAATTGTAGGTGTAACGTCCTTTTCTACGAGTCCTTCTCCTTGTGCTGAACGCAAGATACTGTATAGTGTTCGAGATATACTTCCCTCTGTTCTTGCCAACTCCCGACGTATTTGAAGCAATTCAGGTGACGCATTGTCACGCATCTTACCGAACTTATCAATAATCTGCGAAATGCGTTGTACCAATAGTGGGAAGGTCGCAATACCATCTGATAAGTCATAGAGAGCAGGATAAAAATGCTTTATCTCTCCTTGTTCCGTCGCTTCACCACGACTCAAGAAAGCAACAATAGCAATGATTGTTTCTAGTGATCTCTTTAAGTCGAAAAGCTCCTCTACCTCCATGTGGGTACCCTCCAAACGAATACGAGCCACACTCTCACGTACATCAAAGAAGTTATCTAATGGGAAATCATCCTGTCCTTCCTGTACACGACGGAACTCTCTTATCTCTTCCAACCACCTGTTTACCTCCTTAACATCCGTTGAGAACGACATTGCATCTACACGTTCTTTGCCTAAAGGAGACAAGCAACGAGCACGAAGTAAAGCTCTCACCTCACTGAAACCAATCTTTTGTTCAAAGTTCTTTGGGTATATCATTGTTTCTTTTTACTTTCTTATCAACCTGAGAAGGCTCTCTTTTTGCCTTCTACACATATCTATCTGCAAAAGTACTAAAATTTACTTGTAACAAAGACATAAATCTCTTGAAGAGCAAAAGGAATCCATTTTTATTTCTTATATTTGTCCTGTCAACTACAAACAAAGTACTTGAATGATGAAAAGAATAATATTCTCATACCTTATATTGCTAGTTTCTCTTACCTTGTCAGCGCAGACTGGCAATCCTTTCTACGACCATATCATTCATCAAGCGAATGTGTTTCCACAAGAGAAAACCTATGTCTGCACTGATGCTAGCTGTTATCAAGCAGGGCAACGGGTCTCTTTACGCGTCTTCGTAGTGAATGCTATCTCGCATCAACCTACTGACATGAGCCAATATGTGTACGTGGAACTGCTCAACCCAGAGCGTGTTGTCATCAAACGTATCCGCCTTCTACAAGATCAACAAACATTTACTGGTTATATTGATATACCCGATAATGCTGCCAAAGGGCGTTATCTCCTGCGCGCCTACACCCGTAATATGAGGAATGTAAAGGGCTATGAGAGTACGAAGAGTATCTTCGTTGGAGGAGTGGGAGAACTTCTTTCTGCATTTAATAATAACCTTCAAGATAGTATAAAAGCAACATCTAATAACTATCTAACAATCAATAAACAAAAAGATAATATTAAAGTAACCATCAAAGATAGTCTTCTTGCAACCAAAGGAGGACTTTGGTTGCTGGGACATTGCCGTTCTGTTCCTTTTTACTTTGCAAAAGTAAGTCCGCAGAAAGTACTTGTCTTTCCAATAAAGGACTTTATTCAAGATGGGATTCATTCGTTTTTACTATTGGATTCAGACCTTAATAAAATAGATGAGCAACAATGTTTTATTAATCAGAAGAGGGAGTTTTGCAACCTTAGTGTAAGTCTTGACACTACTTCACAGACTTCAAATGGCACCCTACCATGCACTATCACTGCTCCAGAACTCCACCCCGATGAGACGATGGATGTTGCTATTCGCTTTGTGAAAGGCCTGCCTGAGGAGAATAGAGATGGATATTCTAACATCCTTTCTCACCTCCTCATTGATGAAGATATGCGTTACGCCTTAGAGCAACCAGCCTCTTTATTGCAAGACCCAAGGCTAGATAACTTCGTAAAATATCACTCCTGGCAACGATATAACCTATCGGATGTCTTGAAGGAACAATACCAACAACCTTTAATAAAGGTGGAAACAAATGCAGAAATACGTGGGAAAGTAGAGACACTCATAGGTCACAGACCGATAAAAGGGGGTATGGTCAATCTCATCTCACCTAATCGAGGATTTTGCGCAGCCGTTAAAACCGACGAAAAAGGGCAATTCGTCTTCGATGGAATGGACTATCCTGATGGTACACAATACGTCCTAAATGCTTTCACAAAAGCGGATAAAGCATGGGTAAAACTCTATTTGGACGAAGACAGCTATCCCTCTTTTACCGCTTCATTACCGCCATTCAAATGGCTTCATAATAGTGATTCTCTTGTCGAGGAGGAGCCTTTGAATGTAATAGATGGGAGTATAAAAATGGATGAAGTGCACGTCTTTAGTCACCGACCAAGCTATGCTTCGCGTTCAGATGCCTATGCGCGTACTGCCGACTATTCGTTTGGTCTACGTGACATAGAGGATGTTGGAGCCACATGTCTGCATGAGTTGTTGCGGAGAATACCTGGTGTAACGGTTGAATTTGGCAAGTGTTACGTTCGTGGAGCAATGACTATCGAGGGCAGACATCCTGCGGCTATTGCCATCGATGGTATCTTTGCCAATGAAGACTATGATTTAGACAATATCCAGATGGCTGATGTTGAACGCGTAGATGTATTCAAGACGGGTTCAACTGTGCTATGGGGAACAGCCGGAGGGATGGGAGTTATCTCTATAACTACTAAGAAAGGGAACTATAATGTGACGTCGGTTCCACTCACAAATACCAAGTCTTTCACCACTCTTGGTTATCAAATACCACAGCCATTCACGCCTAATCAGCTTACAGCTTATTGGCAACCAGTGATGCGTGGAACCTCTTTTAAGATTGCTCTTCCTGCTCTTTTAAATTCAGGTTACCACCTTATTATAGAGGGAGTAACCAGTGAGGGGCGTCTTGTTTATTATGCTCGTTAAGTCTTTGTAAGGCTTAGCTCTTTGGTTATTCAGCGCTTTCACCTATCGCTTTGTGAGTGCTCTTCCCGTGTCCCAAAGCAATCGCTTTGCCCAACGGAGCACTACTATCGTACTCACAACGGCTACCAATGAATCAATCCAAGTGATGTTCCAGAACATTGCACATAGTAAGCCAATGATTGCACCAATCTCTGTTAAAGCATCAGAAAGCACATGCAGATAGGCAGCATGACTATTGTAATCGGTCGTTCCATGGTGCCCGTGAAGCACAGAAGCACTGATGGTATTAGCGATCAAGCCCACTATTGCAGTGCTAAGAGCGAACCCGTAATTAAGAAATCCTTCGTTGGATGTTAGGCGTTCAATGGCTTCTACGATAATAAAGACAGCCATGAGAATAAGGAATATACCACTTGTAAAAGCCGATAAATTCAGTATTTTATCCGAGTCATATTGCGTTGTTCCCTTGCTCTCAAGGCGTCTCACCAATACGTATGCAGCCCAGTTCAATCCGATGACGAGTACATGTGATCCCATGTGAACGCCATCTGCAAAGAGAGCCATCGAGTGGGAGAGTAGTCCAACGACAACTTCTACTAACATCATAACGAAGGTGAAGACAACAACAAAGGCTGTTCTCTTCTCCTGCGAAGTACGTTCTATCTTATTTGACATTACTTTTCTATTATATTAAAGTGTATGAAGGCGTTACGAATACCATCCTCATCAACGCTCGTTGTGACATAGTCGGCAACCGCCTGAACATCCTCATTTGCATTGCCCATAGCCACTCCTATACCTGCAGCACGTAGTATGCTCATATCGTTTCCGCCGTCTCCAAAGGCGATACACTCACTCGGTTCGATTCCTATATATGCTGCCATCTTCAACAAGGCACTCCCCTTATCAGCACCCTGAAGGGTGATATCAGTGAAAAGAGGGTTCCATCGCGCTGATATACAATGTTTCATTGCAGGCATAATCAGTTCTTCGTCTTCTGTACTGAAGAATGGGGTCAACTGCAAAACAGGTTTGTCAAGCATTGGCTCTATCGATTTATGTACGTCAATATTCGTCACTTTCAGTCCTTTAACAAACACATCTTCGTAAATCTTAGAGTGGTTATAGACTCCAATCTCTTCTCTCCCGCACACCACAACAGCATAGTCACGCTCCTTGGCATCGGCTATCATGAGTCGAACTTCAGCCTCTGGAATGGGCATCAAAGTAATATCTTCGTCGCCAATGAAGGTTCTTGCACCATTAAAAGTGATGTATCCATCGACGAGATGACGTATTGCATCTATGTTATTGATGATGGCGACAGGGCGACCTGTTGATATGAATATCTTTACGCCATGCTCCTTTGCCTGTTCAATAGCCCTTATAGTGGATGGAGGGATTTGGTGAGTTGTAAATGAAACCAACGTCCCATCAATATCGAAGAATGCTGCTTTGATTGCCATACGCATATTATCTTTTGAACAGCAAAGGTACAAAAAATATTAGGAATGTGCCCCACTTATATTGATAAAGAAAATTACTTCAATCAAAGAGACGCCCTTTTGCAGTTGACGGGAGGCTCTCTTCATGGCAAAGAAACGCCCTTCTCCATTGAAGAAAGGCGTTTCCTTGATTACACTAAGTGAATTTTATCAAAAGTGAGAGAGCCTAACTTGCACTCTTGAGAAGGATAGGCACCACAAGTTCTAAGGGTTAGAGCGGAAAGAAATGGGACTGTTGAAGATAAGAGAAAGTAGAATGATAGCTATGGAAAGAAGAATTTATTGGAACAGAGATGACATTCTTTATTTTTGTTGTAACTTTGCAGCATGAGTAAAGGTAAACTACAGAAATTTGCAGAGATGGAGACGTTTAAGAACGTCTTTCAGTATCCCTTCAGTGTGATGAGTGAGGTTCCTTTTGAGATGAAGGGGCATTGGAGGGAGCAATACTTCCATAATGACAACCCCATAGTGCTTGAGTTAGGATGCGGAAAGGGCGAATATACTGTCGGACTAGCACGTGTTTATCCTAATATCAACTTCATTGGTGTTGACATCAAAGGCGCTCGCATCTATACAGGAGCTAAACAGGCACTAGAGGAGGGACTATCGAATGTGGCGTTCCTACGCACAAGTATCGAGATTATTGATCGTTTTTTCGATACGAACGAGGTGCAAGAAATATGGTTAACCTTCTCTGATCCACAGATGAAGAACTATCATAAGCGTTTGACATCGACGTTCTTTATGAATCGTTATCGCCACTTCTTGATAGATGGAGGTATCGTTCACTTGAAGACAGACTCGAATTTCTTGTTTACTTACACTACTTATATGGTAAACGTGAATAGCCTTCCTGTACTCTTCCGAACGGAAGATTTATATGGAAATGAGTTGAGCGAAGACTCGAAATCAGCTGAGAATGAGATGGATGAGAAGACTCGTGAGATTCTAGGTATTCATACTTACTATGAGAATCAATGGATTGAAAGAGGCTTGAACATTAAGTATATGAAGTTTCAACTACCATCAGTAGGCGAATTGCAAGAGCCTGAGGTGGAGATAGAACTTGATGATTATCGTTCTTATAAACGCCCTAAGCGTAGTGGATTGGCTACGAGTAAGTAAGCTGTTAGGATACTAATGGCTTTTATCCAACTGCTTCCTCTTGCACTGATAAGCGAGGAGTGGTTAGTAATAATGTGTTAGGAGGAGGAAAAAAGAGCAAAGAAATAGGGACAGGCGAGTACGTCTGTCCCTATTTTTAAGCAATGTCACTATGCGATATGACGACCACTAAGGATTAAAACTGTCACTTCTTCATCTTTGCTTTACGGGCATACTCGAACAGAGCCTGCGGTAGATGGCAATAGCCAGTGGGGTGTTTATCAAGATAATCTTGGTGATATTCCTCCGCTTTATAGAAGTTCTTGAGGGGTTCCAACTCAACAGCTAGTTTGCCATTTACGTGCTTCTGCTGTTCATCAAACACCTTTTTAATAACTTCCTTGTCCTTTGGATCAACATAATAAACGCCTGTTCGGTATTGAGTACCACGGTCGTTGCCCTGCTTGTTGATGCTTGTTGGATCAATAGACTTAAAGTATAAGTTTAATAGGAACGGCAAACTAATAACCTTGGGGTCGTAAGTTATATGTACAGCTTCGGCATATTGGGTTGCATCAGTGCATACATCCTCATACGTGGGGTTCTTTGTTCGTCCATTGGCATAGCCTACTTCCGTTGCAACTACACCTTCTATCTGCTTGAGGTAATGCTCTGTTCCCCAGAAACAACCACCTGCTAAGTATATTTCTTTCATCGGTCTTAATAGTTTGATGTACTCCCCATAGCCTTTCGCCTTCATCTCTTCGATTGGAATAAAGCGCAGGGAAGCACTATTTATACAATATCTCTTACCACCAGTTGACGCTGGACCATCATCAAAAACATGCCCTAAATGAGCGTTGCCAGTCTTACTTTTCACCTCAATACGGGTCATCCCGTGTGAGTGGTCGGTATGTTTTGTGATGAGCTTATCGCTTATTGGCTTTGAAAAAGCAGGCCACCCACAACCTGAATCATACTTATCTGTAGAGGAGAAGAGCGGTTCGCCCGTTGTTACATCAACGTATATGCCCTCTCGGAACTCGTGGTCATACTCATTGGTAAAGGGTCGCTCGGTGGCAGCATGTTGTGTGACGGCATATTGCTCGGCAGTTAGTGTGCGGCGCAAGGTGGCATCGTCGGGTTTAGCATACTTCTTTTGGGGAAGGAGAGTAGAGTCAGATTGTGCCATAGAAGTCTTTGTTTTATTCGTACATGATGATGAGCCTGTCACAAGAAAACCACAAGTTGCGGCGTTGACAAGCAATGGAAATAACAGAGTAGATAGAGTAGAAAGAAATTTACACATGGTTGGGATAAAATTAAGTGAGTATATGGAAACTTGATTAAAAGCTGGGTGTATTAGATTGCCAACAATCAGTTAGCCTATCTGATACACCCTTATTAATCTATGAATACTTTATTGTTTCTGTAAGAAACGGTCTACCTCAATAGCAGCCATTGCACCTGTTGCAGCGGCAACAACGCCCTGGCGGTAGGTAGGATCAGCCACATCACCAGCTGCATAGACACCTTCAACGCTAGTTGCAGTAGACTTCGGCTGAGTGAGAATGAAGCCATGATCATCTAAGTCAAGCTGTCCCTTGAATAGTTCTGTATTAGGAGTATGACCGATAGCAAGGAAGAATCCATCGATAGCAACATCAAACTTCTCTTCGTTCTCTTCGCCTTTGAAGCGTACAAGATGTGCTCCCTCAACACCATTCTCACCATAGAGTCCAAGGGTATTTGTATTGTAGAGGATCTCAATATTGTCCTTTTCTGTGACACGCTTACGCATGATCTCCGCTGCACGAAGGTATGGTTTGCGAACGATCATATAGACCTTCTTTGCCAGACCAGACAAATACATAGCCTCCTCACAAGCTGTGTCACCACCGCCAACTACGGCTACTACACGCTTACGATAGAAGAAACCGTCGCATGTGGCACATGCGCTTACACCTTGACCACGATACTTTTCTTCATCAGGTAGCCCTAAGTACTTCGCACTAGCACCTGTTGCAATAATCAAAGTGTCAGCTTCTATCACGTTGCCACGCTCATCCTCAATATGAAAAGGACGACTACTAAGGTCGGCTTTAACGATAGATCCGTCTCGAACATCAGCCCCATAAGTCTCTGCCTGTTGGCGCATTTCCATCATCAACTGGTTTGCGTCGATCCCATCATGGAACCCCGGGAAGTTCTCAACGATAGTTGTTGTAGTCAACTGACCGCCTGGTTGCATACCAGAATATAGAACTGGTTGTAGATTAGCACGGCCTGCATAGATAGCAGCAGTATAACCAGCTGGACCGCTACCGATTATCAGTGTCTTTACTTTTTCCATTCTCTTTATTATTATAAAAGGAGTCTTCTGCATTGGAGTAAAGGCTTACGAAGACTCAAGTTAATACTTTGTAATAATTACAACATCAAATAGTATGCCAAAAGCAAACGCCTGTTTATTCCATAGGAAACAAGCCAAAAAGTCGGTCATCAATCATATCTGTGACACGTTTGAAGTCCTGTTGGTTGCCAAGAAAGTCCGTTGTGTCACCATCAACAATCATTAGATGACCCTTATAAGTCTTTATCCAATCCTCGTAACGTTGGTTAAGTCCACGCAAGTAATCAATTCGCATGGTTTGTTCATAGTCTCTTCCGCGTTGCTGAATATGGTCAATCAAGCGTGGAATTGAACACCTTATATATATAAGAAGATCGGGTAACTTGACCAGAGATAACATCAACTCGAATAAGTCAGTATAGTTCTTGAAGTCCCTTTCAGACATCAGTCCCATGTTGAAAAGATTAGGAGCAAAGATGCAAGCATCCTCGAATATGGTTCGATCTTGTATGATTGTGTCATTCGATCGGGATATATCTACGACGTCGCGAAACCTCTTGTTGAGGAAATACACTTGTAGATTGAATGACCAACGAGCCATATCTGCATAGTAATCTTCCAAGTATGGATTGTTATCAACAGGCTCGAAATGGGCTTTCCAGCCGTAACGTTTAGCGAGCATCTTGGTTAGTGTGGTCTTACCAGCACCTATGTTTCCAGCAATTGCGATGTGCATAATGAATGTATAAACCCTTGGCAAGGCCCCACATACATGGAGTTTCATGCTTTAAAGAGCGTTTTTATTGTTTCAGTTAATTGATTAATTGTCCACTTAAAATCGTCTTTCTCGTAAACAGATAATACTCTTTGAGGAAGAAGAAGATTACCACCTTATATAATAAGAGTGCTTTATCAGAACAGACCAAATAGTTCTCTATCGATCTTATCAGTAATCAGTCCGAAGTCTTTCGGCTTGTGTTGATAGTCGAGATGATCGACATCAATGGTTAGAACTCGCCCTTTATACTTATTAGAAATGAAGTCCTCATACCTTTTATTAAGGTTCTCCAAATAATCTAAAGGCATTTTCTGCTCATACTCACGACCCCTCTTTTCGATATTCGAAACCAAGTGGCTGACCGAAGAACGCAGATAAATCATAAGGTCGGGGAACCTAACTGCATCCGTCATGTCCTCGAATAACTCCATATAAGTCTCATAGTCGCGGTCGTCAAGATTCCCCATTGCATAGTTATTCTGCGTGAATACATATACACCCTCGTATATCGAGCGGTCTTGAACGACTGCCTCTTCACTGCGACTAATCTCTAATAAGTCTCTAAAACGCTCTTTCAAGAAGAACACCTCCATAGCGAATGACCACCGTTTGATGTTCTTGTAGTAATCTTCTAGGTACGGGTTGTAATCGACGGACTCGAATCTTGGCTTCCAACCATAGCGTTTGGCGAGCATTGTCGTTAGTGTTGTCTTACCACTCCCGATGTTTCCTGCAATTGCGATGTGCATAACTTGCTATCCACATACTCATCAGCTATATTCTTACTCCTTATTATATAGAAGCCTGATAAGCATGCGGATGTAATTAATATGTTTATATTGTCATTAAAAGAAGATGGTCAGTTAGTACCTAGCAGTACCCACACAACCATTCGGCATTTGTATATGTAACATAGCACAAATCGTCGGTGCAATGTCCACGATATGCGCTTCTACATTTGAAGAACCATGCTTTACGTTCCAACCATAGAGTAGGAAAGGAATATGTGTATCGTATGGGAAAGGTTGACCATGTTGTGTTCCACGGAACTGAGGAGAGCCTGAGCCACCAAAAAACTGCGGTCTTGTCACCACTCCAATCTCACCTGAACGACCACGGAAGTAGCCATTCTCCATGCGTTCCTTTATCCATTCTGGCATGGTGACATTGGTTACCTTTTCTTCATCAAATACGTATAAGAACTGTGGATCTTGCTTTAGAAAATCGATAGAAGCGTCTATCACGTCCTGTTTCTTTAGACCAGCTGCATTGATTGTAGAGTCATTTAAGAACAGTTGATAGTTATCTTCTCCCATCACAGGAGCTATGCCGAACTTCTGTTGCAAGTGGTCATTTAAACCTTTAACAGTCTCCTTGTAGTCCCAAGCACCAGCTGGTATGCGATGTTCCCGCATATAGTTGTAGTTATGAGCAGCACCATGGTCAGCAGATAAGAAAAGCAAATAGTTGCCCTTACCAACCTCCTTGTCAAGCATGTTAAGGAACTCTGCTAGATCCTTGTCAAGCTGCATATAGACTGCATGATTCTCCTCTCCACGTGTTGAAAATCTATGTCCAATAATGTCAGTTGGCGATATACTCACTGCAAGCATATCGGTCTCCTTCCCCTTACCTAACTGCTCATTTTTCACTGCTGCAGCCGCCATCTTGAAGGTCATCGTTACACCTTCTGGGGTGCTTTTAATGTCGAAGTTAGGTGCAGTATGGTTCTCTTTATTGAAGTCCTCCACCCACTTTGGCAAACTATTCATATAGAATGTAGATGTGACGAAGTGCCCTGCAGAGGTATCCCACCAGTATGCTCCGTCAGCCGCATGACCTGCTGGAAGGATTGAAGCACGGTCTTTCAATGCAACACCAATTACCTTGGAGCGGAAGTCAGTAGCAATTTGTAACTCATCACCGATGGTAGATGCCAACATACGATGCGGACTCATCTGCCCCTCTTTACTATCGGAACCAACGCTCTTCACCGATGGATCAGCACAACAATAGACACTCTTATCATTCTGATAGAAGTAGTTTCCAGCGATACCAGTGATAGCTGGGACTGAACCAGTATATATAGAACTATGTCCAATTGCCGTCACTGTAGGGGCGTAATTGATGTGAGTATTCTCAAAAGAGAAGCCCTCATTGAGTAGACGTCGTAGACCACCTGTGCCATACTCATTATAGTAATAGTAAAGGTAATCCCACCTCATTTGATCGACAACAAGGCCTACTACCAATTTAGGTCGTTGAATTTGTGCGTTTGTAGAAACCGCTAAGAGCAGTCCAACAACTAGTATAAAGAGTTTCTTCATATTAGGTTATATGTTTTAATGATAGTGCAAACTTACAGAAAATCGCTGTAATATTTGCAGGAAATCGGAAGTTTAACGCAATTCGGCTTGATTATTAGGGCTATACGGTGTAAATCGCAGCAAATCCGCCACCTGCCACGAGGCAGGAAAATGCGGATTATTGAAACAGAAATGTTTTCAAATCGTTACCCGAAAGCAGGATAATTACCTCCGCTAAAGAGGAGAAAAACAGCGGTTTTCCGTGCATCCGTTGCTGTTGCTCTATTGCTCTATATTTTGCATAGCAGGGTTAGGCTCTTTCATGTTTAATTTTGCAACCAAAAAGAAAAGACAATGGCAAGAAGCACATTCAAGGTGCTGTTCTATGTGAACGGCAGCAAGGAGAAAGACGGCATCGTCCCCATCATGGGACGGGTTACAATCAACGGCACGGTGGCTCAGTTCAGCTGCAAGCGCACCATCCCAAAGGAGTTGTGGGATGTGAAAGGCAACAGGGCGAAAGGCAAGAGCAGGGAAGCCATCGCCACCAACCTCTCGCTCGACAACATCAAGGCGCAAATCATCAAGCACTATCAGCGTCTTTCCGACCGTGAGGCGTTCGTCACGGCGGAGATGGTGCGCAACGCCTATCAGGGGCTGGGCAGCGAGTACGACACCCTGATGAAAGCGTTCGACAGGGACTGCGCCTCTCTGTTCAAGCGTGTGGGTAAGGACAGGAGCATGGGAACATACAAGGTGATGCTCAGGGCGAGGAACAACACGGCGAGGTTTATCCGCCACAAGTACAACCGCAGCGACATGTCGATGCTGGAACTCACCCCCGACTTCATCAGGGACTTCGCCGTGTACCTCAGCACGGTGAAAGGAAACAGGAACGCCACGATATGGATAAACTGCATGTGGCTCAAAGGCGTGGTGATGCGTGCGCACTTCAACGGCAAGATACCGAGAAACCCGTTCGCGCAGTTTCATATCAGCCCGAACACGAAGGAGCGTGCGTTCCTCACGGAGGACGAGTTGAAGACACTGGTTTCGCACGAGTTCAAGGACAGCCATTCCGCCTTCGTGCGTGATTTGTTTGTCTTCGCCTCCTTCACCGCCCTTTCCTTCGTGGACTTGAAGGAACTCACCACCGATGAGATTGTGGAGGTGAACGGCGAGAAGTGGATACTTGCAAAAAGGCACAAGACACAGGTGCCGTACCAAGTGAAACTGCTCGATATACCCTTGCAAATCATCGACAGATACCGACCGTTCCAGAAGGACAACTCCATATTCGGGGACATCAACTACTGGACGGTCTGCAAGAAGCTCAAAAAAGTCATCAGCGAGTGCGGGATAACAAAGGACATCTCCTTCCATTGCGCAAGGCACGGCTTTGCGACATTGGCTCTGAGCAAGGGCATGCCGATTGAGAGCGTGAGCCGTGTACTCGGACACACGAACATCGTAACCACACAACTCTATGCGAAGATAACCACCGAGAAACTCGACACCGACCTCTCCATGCTCGGCAGCAAGCTCAACGCCTCATTTGGCAATATTAAGATGGCATGACAATGAAAGGGAAAGACATAAGCAGCAATGCCCGTCGAATAATCACGATAGACGAGCACGGGAACATCGTCATACCCAACGGCGAAATATGGATGGGCGAGTTTGAGATTGCCGACCTGTTTGGCGTGTTCGGACATACCATCCACACGCTGGTCAAGAAGATATACAGGGATGGACTGCTGCACCCCTGCACGGCAGAGAGGAACATCAGGGTGGCGGAGGGTCGCTGGCTTGATGCGTACAGCCTTGAAATGGTCATAGCCCTTGCGTTCCGTATCAGGTCGCAAAGGGCAAAAAGGCTTTGGGAGCATGTCATCGCAATGCTGAACGAACGGCACGAAAGGTTTGTCATGCTCCTTCCTGCACGGGCAGGCAGTCCCTGCTGAAACGCCTTGACAGAGGTTTATAGAGGTTTATCCCCTTGTGTCGATGGGGGAAATAAACCTTTTTCTTTTTGGGTGGTTGAAGGGCAGGGATAACAGTTAGGGACGAGTCGTATAGGACTGCCGAGAAAAGAAAAACATACCGAACACAACTTCTTTTATTTTGATGAATTGATGAATATTGATATAATATGATTGAATATCAAGCGATTGCAAGTTCATCAACATATCATCAGACGCTTGCGAACGATGAAAGAAAAAGGCATTTTCCCTTTTTCAGCAACCCTCGACAAATCCTGCAAAATTATCCTCCTGTTCCCCTCAATT